>NZ_KI421427.1:44806-61189 GCF_000472285.1 Desulfuromonas sp. TF | reverse complement strand
GGGGAAGGGGAGTTCGACCGGCCGGGGGTCGATCACCGCCGCGGGTGCGCCGCGGCGTGCCGCCTGCCGCGCCGCCAGGGCGAGGGCGGGGCCTTCATTCAGGGGGTCGGCGCCGACAAAGAGGAGGAAATCGCTCTGCCGGATTTCCTCCAGGCTGCGGGCCTGCTCGCCGAGTCCGGCGGCGGTGAGGCGCGCAGCCCGGTCGCGGCCGGGATGGGAATCGAAGACGACATTTTCGCTCCCCAAGGAGCGGGCCAGGGCGAGAAGCTGAACATTGGATTCCAGGGAGGCCCGGGGCGAGCCGAGGAACGCCACCGCTTGGGGGCCGTGCCTGTCTGCGATATCGTCAAGACGGCCGCGGACGGCAGCCATCGCGTTTCCCCAGGTGATCTCCTGCCCGTCCAGGCGAGGACGGCGCGGCCGCTCCGGGTGGTTGGCATGGCCGTAGCCGAAGCGGCCGAGGTCGCAGATGAAGAATCCGCTGGTCTGCCGGTTCACCCCGCCGCGCACTCTCTGCAGCTCTCGGTACCGCGCCCCCGGAACCGTGGCACAGCCCAGGGAGCAGTGGGGGCAGATCGAGGGGGCTTCCTGCAGGTCCCAGTGGCGCGCACGGTAACGGAAGGGCTTGTCGGTAAACACCCCGGTCGGGCAGGCATCGACGATATTCCCTGAGAAAGGGCTCTCCAGGGTGCCGTCCCGGAAGCGTCCGAAGTAGATGCGCTGGTTGCATCCCTGTACTCCGAAGTCGGTGCCGCCGCAGTAGTCCTGATAGGTGCGCACGCAGCGATAGCACTGGATGCAGCGGTTCATCTCGTGCCAGACGAAGGGACCGAGATGCTGGTTGTTGTAGGTCTTTTTCCGTCCGCGGTAGCGGCGAATGCCGTGGCCGCTCGCCACCGTCATGTCCTGCAGCTGGCATTCCCCCCCCTCGTCGCATACCGGACAGTCATGGGGATGATTGATCATGAGCCACTCGGCCACATGCTTTCGCAGGTCGGTGGCGCGCGGGTCCAGGGTGGAGGCGACCATTCCGTCCTGGGCCTTGATCATGCAGGACATCTGCAGCCCCTTGACCGGCCCGTCGACGAAAACCATGGCGCACAGCCGGCACGCCCCCACCGCTCCGAGCGCTTCGTGATAGCAGAAGTGAGGGATGACGATCCCCAGACCCTTCGCGGCCTCGAGGACGTTGGTCCCCTCGGGGACGGTTATCTGTTGGTTGTCGATGGTCAGAGTCGGCATGGTTGAAAATCGTCCTTTGTCAATGGTCATTTGTCATTTGTTTTTAAACCAATGACCAATGACTAATGACGCTTTATCCGGTCTTCAGGGGGCACCGCCCCCGCTTGATATGATCCACCACTTCGTCCATGAACAGCCGGAGCAGGCTTTCGATCGGGCCGACGGCGCCCTGGGCGAGGGCGCAGAAGGTGGTGCCGGTGATGTTCCGGAGCTGGTCCTGCAGGGTGCCGATATCCTCCATCGTCCCTTCCCCCCGCTCGATCTTTTGAAGCAGCCAGGAGACGAAGGGTAGGCCGTCGCGGCAGGGCGTGCACCAGCCGCAGCTCTCCCGGGCGAAGAAGTTGTTGAGGTTGAGGGTCGCCTCGACCATGCAGGTGGTTTGGTCGAACACGGTCACCCCCGCGGTGCCGAAGCGGCTGCCGGCCTGCTCCACCGGCTCGAAGTCGAGAGGGACGTCGAGGTGCTCCGCGGAGAGATAGGGGGTGGAGGCGCCGCCGGGGAGACAGGCTTTCATTTTCCGCCCCTTCCACACTCCTCCCCCGTGTTCTTCGACGATCTCCCGCAGGGTGGTGCCGATCGGCAGCTCCAGGCAAGGCGTGCGGTTCAGGTGTCCGGAGAGTCCGTAGAGCTTGGTCCCTGCCCCTTCCTTGGTTCGGGCGAGGCCCCTGAACCAGTCCGGACCGTGGGCGACGATGTGCTGGATGTTCGCCAGGGTTTCTACGTTGTTCACCGTCGTCGGCTGGCCGAACAGCCCCCGTACCGCGGGGAAGGGGGGCTTGGAGCGGGGATTGGCCCGCAGCCCTTCCAGGGCATTCAGCAGCGCCGTCTCCTCGCCGCAAATGTAGCGGCCGGCGCTGCGATGGACATACATGTCGCAGGAAAAGCCGGTGCCTAGGATATCCTTTCCCAGGAAACCCGCCTCCTTCGCCTCGGCGATGGCCCGCTCCAGGTTCCGTGCGCACTGCTCGTAGGCGTAGCGGATGAAGATGTAGGACACCTGCGTCTGCAGGGCGTAGGAGGCGACGATCATCCCCTCGACGAGTTGGTGCGGGTCGGCCAGCAGCAGCTCGCGGTCCTTGAAGGTACCCGGCTCCATCTCGTCGGCATTGCACACCAGGTACTTCTCGCCCGGCTTGTCGGCGGGGAAGAAGGACCATTTCAACCCCGTCGAGAAACCGGCGCCGCCGCGGCCCCGCAGCCCCGAGGCCTTCACCGTCTCCCGCACTTCGGCCGGGGACATTTTAACCGCCTTGCGCAGCCCCTCGTAGCCGCCGGTCTTCCCGTATTCCTTGAGGAAGGCGGTTTCGCCGGGGCGGCGGTTCTTGAACAGGACTTGGGGGGTATCGTTCATAGCTCAAAACCTTAAGAAGCGCTCGCGCGTTCCATCTCCAGAATCTCATCCACCCGCTCCCGGGTGAGGTGCCCGTACGTCGTCAGCCCGATCATCATCGCCGGCGCTTCGCCGCAGGCGCCGAGGCAGCAGGTGGGAAGCAGAGTGAAGACGCCGTCGACGGTGGTTTCGCCGGGGGCGATGCCGAGTTTCTCCTGCAGATAGTTGTACAGATCCTCCGCGCCCCTGCTCCAGCAGCAGATCGAATCGCAGAGGTGGATCACCCGCTTACCCACCGGCAGGCGGAAGATCTTGTCGTAAAAGGTGGCGACCTCCTCCACCTGCAGCGGCGAGAGGCCGAGGATCTCCCCGGCAAGCTCCACCCCTTCGTCAGGCACCCAGCCGCGGTTCCCCTGGATCGCCCGCAGCACATCGATCACCAGTTCGCGCGGGTGCGGGATCTCCGCCGCACGGGTGCGGAAGTGGTCGAGCTGGTCTTCGGTCAGCAGTGTATCCATATCTTCTGAAACCCTTGTCTCACGCCCGCTCGCTGCGCTCACTCACGACGCAACCGCAACGAACTGCAACTTCAAAAACTTACCAAAAACCCAAAATCGATTTCTCACGCGAAGCCGCGAAGAACGCGAAGAACTGCTTAAATCTTTCTTTTTAGATTTTCTTCGCGGCCTTCGCGGCTTCGTGTGAAACATGCTTGAAGATTTAAAGCTTTTCGTTGCGTCGTCGCGTCGTTGCGTGAGACGTTTTTGCCTTCACCTGTCAATATCGGCCAGAACGAAATCGATCGACCCCAGAATCGTGATCAGGTCGGCCACCAGCCAGCCCCGCGCCATCAGGGGAAAGGCCTGCATGTGCGCGAAGGAGGGGGTGCGGATGCGCATCCGGTAGGGGACGTTCTCGCCGTCGCTCACCGCGTAGTAGCCGTATTCCCCCTTGGACGACTCGATCGCCCGGTAGCACTCACCGACGGGGGGCGCCATGCCGCGGGTGACGTTGACGAAGTGGGCGATCAGACTTTCGATGTCTCCCAGCATGTCGTTGCGCTGGGGCATCACATACCGGTAGTCCGTACTGACCCAGCGCCCCCCCGGCATCTTCTCCGCCGCCTGGCGGACGATGCGCAGGCTCTGCCGCATCTCCTCCATCCGAACAAGATAACGGGCGAAGCAGTCGCCGCCGGTGGCAGTGGCCACCTCGAAATCGAAATCGGAGTAACCGCCGTACGGCATGCTCCGCCGCAGGTCCCAGGAGAAGCCGCAGGCGCGCAGGTTCGGCCCGGAGATCCCGTGTTCGATGGCGTCCTCGAGGCTGATCGGTCCCACCCCTTCGGTGCGGGCGCGGAAGATCGGGCCGTCGGTGAGCAAGCGGTCGAACTCCCCGAGGCGTGCCTCGAAGCCGGAGGTAAACGCGTCCACCACAGTCTTCCATCCGTCGGGAAGGTCGGCGGGCAGACCGCCGATGCGGAACCAGGAGGGGTGCATCCGGCCGCCCGTGACCATCTCGATGAGGTCGAAGATCTTCTCCCGCGAGTCGAAGGCGTAGAAGACCGGGGTCATCGCCCCTACATCGTGGGCGTAGGTGCCCAGCCAGACCAGGTGATTGGCGATGCGGAAGAGCTCGGAGAGCATGATCCGCGCGTAGACGGCGCGCGGCGGTACTTCGATGCCGAGGAGGGTCTCCACGGGGTAGAGATAGGCCAGGTTGTTCAGCACCCCGGACAGGTAGTCGATGCGGTCGGTATAGGGGATGTACTGGTTCCAGTGCTGGCGCTCCCCCACTTTCTCCGCCGCCCGGTGGTGATAGCCGATATCGGAGTCGACGTCGAGGATCTCCTCGCCGCGCAGCTTTAGGATCTGCCGCAGGACGCCGTGAGTGCCGGGATGCTGCGGGCCGATGTTGAGGAGCATGGCTCGTTCCTCTTCCCCGACCGGCCGTCCCTTGAAGAACTGGTCCGCCGGCCGCGGTTCCATGGTGGCCGCCGTCTTGTCGGTAAAGGGAGGCATTTCGGTGCCGCGGAAGGGGTGCTCCTTGCGCAGGGGATGGCCCTGCCAGGACTCGGGCATGAGGATACGGCGCAGGTCCGGGTGGCCGGTGAAGCCGATGCCGAACATGTCGAACACCTCCCGCTCGTACCACTCGGCAGAGGCCCAGACGCCGGTCACGGAGGGGGCTTCCGGGTACTCGCCCCGCAGAGGGACCTTCACCCGCACGTAGCCGGGATCGTCGAAGTTGAGGAGGTGATAAACAAGGGTGAAATCGCTCTCCACCGGGTGCTTGCGCCGCCGCTCGTCGATAGCCGTCAGATCCTCCAGACGCCGGAACTTTTTCGGCGCCTCCGTCTTCAGGAAACGCAGCAGCTCCGGGGCCTCGGCGGCATCGGCGGTGAAGGTCGGCATATCGGCGGACTCGACCTCCCGCACCCGCTCTCCGAAGCGCTCCCTTACCGACTGCCGCAGATCGGGGGTGGAGGAGGGGAATTCGACCTTCGGCTGCGGCGGCCGCCACATCACCTCGGAGCGGCTCTGCCAGAGGCGTGGGGGCTGCAGGGAGGTGCCACGAATCGGGCTGTTGCCGTAGCCGGGGCCGCGGGTGTCGCGGCTCTTGCTGACGCCGTCCTCCATGACCGGCGCGGTCGTCCCCTCGCTGCCGCCGCGCAGGTGCAGGACCTTGCGCGCCGGGCGCTCCTCGCGGCGGATCTTGTCGCGCAGCAGCATTACCCCTTCGATGAAGGCCTCCGGGCGCGGTGGGCAGCCCGGGATGTAGACATCGACGGGGAGGATCTGGTTCACCCCCTGAATGACCGAGTAGACGTCGTACATGCCGCCCGAATTCGAGCAGCTGCCCATGGAGATCACCCACTTCGGGTTGGCCATCTGCTCGTACAGGCGCAGGATCGAGGCCCCCATCTTCTTGAAGGGGGTGCCGGAGATGACCATCAGGTCGGCCTCGCGCGGCGACGGGCGCAGCACCTCGGCGCCGAAGCGGGCGAGGTCGTGGCGCGGCGTCATGCTGGTCATCATCTCCACGAAGCAGCAGGAAAGTCCGAAGAACATCGGCCAGAGACTGTTGCTGCGTCCCCAGTTGATGACGTCATCGAGGTTGGTGAGGATGACGTTATCGGGAAACTTCTCGTGTTCGCTCATCGGGCCGTCCTTGCCTGCCGGCGGCGTCGCTGCGCCCCGGGACCCCAATCGAGACCGCCTGTCTTCCACAGGTGCACCAGGCCGACGAACAGGATGAAGATGAAGAAGGCGACGTTGAGGAAGCCGTTCCAGCCCAGAGCATCGTAGGCGACCGCCCAGGAGACGACGAAGATCATCTCCACATCGAAGACGATGAAGAAGATGGCGACGAGATAGAAGGGGACCGGTTCGGAAAGGCGGGCCTCGCCGCTGGGAAGAACCCCCGATTCGTAGGGTTCGCCCTTCACCTGGGAGTGCGTCTTATGTCCAAGGAACCAGGCGAGAAAGAGCAGGATCAGGATGAGGAGAACGGAAATGCCGGCGTAGAGCCCCAGCGACAGCAGAGAATCGAAAGAGGGCGGCGCTTCGGCGCCGACAGGGGCAGTTGGGAAATTGGCTGAGGCGTTGACTGGTGACATGGGGCGGCTCACTATTTGCCGGAAAGGGCGCGGAGATTTTAATAATGCGACCGAAAGGATAGCACAAATTCACCGGCTGTCCATGCCGGGGTAACAGGCTAATGAAAAACGCCCATCTGCGGCGTTGGCCTTATCCTTCGTCAACGACGTACCTTCCAGGTACGCCTTATTCCTCAGGATTTCGGCCGCCTTGCATCTGAACATTTTTGATCAGCCTGGGAAGCGGTCCTTCTAATGGCGGCCGTTCAGCGCTGTCTGCCGGCGGCGATGGCGGCCCGCGCCAGCTCGTCGCAGCGCTCGTTTTCCGGGTGTCCGGCATGGCCTCGAACCCAGCACCATTCAACGTGGTGACGGCCGGAGAGCTCCAGCAGGCGCTCCCAGAGATCGCGGTTGGCAACGTCCTTCTTCTGCGAATTCTTCCAGCCGCGCCGGACCCAGCCGTCGATCCATTCGGTCATCCCCTTTTTGACGTATTCCGAATCGGTGGTCAAGCGGATCCGGCAGGGGCGTTTGAGAGCGGCCAGACCTTCGATGACGGCGGTCAGCTCCATACGGTTGTTGGTCGTCTCAGGTTCGAAGCCGGAGAGTTCCTTCTCATGCCCATCCCAGCGCAGAAGGGTCCCCCAGCCGCCGGGGCCGGGATTGCCGGAGCAGGCGCCATCCGTGTAGATCTCGACGAGTTTTCCCGCGGGGGGGGAATTGGACATAAAGATAATCGGTTCCCTGAAATTTGGCGCAAAGGTTCAAGCCCGTGCAACATACCATAAATATTTGCGAAAAACACCCTTCCGGCATGTTGGTTGGTGGATTTGCCGACCGGAGCCTCCCAAATTGATTTGACAAACAATGTTCTATTTGTTTGAATGTCCAAGGATGTCTATGGCTGTTCTAAAATGTCATGCAAGGGTCAGAGATGAACTTGTCAGTCAGGGATGCCGCCCGCCTGCTCAGCGTTTCGGAAAAGACCATTTATCGCTGGATCAAGCAGAAGATCGTGCCGGCCTACCGTTTTCACGAACAGTACCGGTTCAATCGGGCCGAACTGCTGGACTGGGCCACCGCCCGGCGCATCAGCATGTCTCCCGAGATCTTTCAGGAGTCCGAAACCGAAGCCTCTCCCCTCCCATCGTTGAGCGACGCTATGGAGGCTGGAGGGATCTTCTACCGCCTGGAGGGGAAAACCCGGGATGAGGCGCTGGGCAATATCGTCGCCCATCTGCGCCTCCCCGACGAAGTCGACCGCGATTATCTGCTTCAGGTGCTTATCGCCCGCGAGCGACTGGCTTCCACAGCGGTCGGAGGCGGCATCGCCATCCCCCATCCGCGCAATCCCGTTCTGCTCCATGTCACCCGACCGACGGTTACCCTCAGCTTCCTGGAAAAGCCGATCGACTTCCACTCGCTCGACGGAAAACCGGTCGTCATCCTCTTCACCCTCATCACCCCGACTCTGCGCTCCCACCTCCACCTTCTCTCAAAGCTAGGGTTCGTTTTACAGGACCCCGGCTTCTGCAAAGTGCTCGAAGAGGAGGGGAGTCGGGAGGAAATCTTCCGCGCACTGCGCCGGAGCGAGAAATCTTTTTCGGAGGGAGACGTATGACGCTGATGACCGAGGCTCTGCCGGTGCCGCCGTCGGCCCTGCCGGACGAAAGGGGATCTTCATGGTGATGCCGACCTTCGCGGCCGCCACCGGGCTGCTGTTCCTCTCCGGCCTGCCGGGGCTCTTCTTCAGCCGTCGATCGGCTGTAGGAGAACGTCTCGCCGCGCTGTTGATTCTCACCGGTGCGGTGCTGGGGACCATAGCCACGGCGGCGGCTCTCGCCGGTCCCGGTTCCGCCGCTATCGAGCTGCCCTGGTCCGTTCCCGGAGGTGCCTTCTCCGTGGAGGTGGACGCCCTTTCGGCCTGTTTTCTCTTCCCCGTCTACCTGGTCACTGCTCTCGGCTCGGTCTACGGACTTGGCTATTGGCCTCAGCGCCGCTACCCCGCCAATGGCCGCAAGCTGCGCCTCTTCTTCGGGCTGATGGCGGGCTCCCTTACCCTGGTGGTCACCGCCCGCAACGGCCTGCTGTTTCTGGTCGTCTGGGAGATCATGGCCCTTTCGGGGTTTTTTCTGGTGACCACCGAGGATGAGAAAGAGGAAGCGCGCCGTGCCGGTTTCATCTATCTGATGGCGACCCACGCCGGCACTCTCGCGCTCTTCGGGGTATTCGTCCTGCTCGCGCGGGAGACGGGCAGCTTCGCCTTTCCCCTCTCGGCGGCCCTGCCGTCGGCCGGGGCCAGCGCCATCTTTCTGCTGGGACTCTTCGGCTTCGGCCTCAAGGCCGGCCTCATGCCGCTCCACGTCTGGCTCCCCGGTGCACACGCCGCCGCTCCCAGCCACGTCTCGGCGCTCCTTTCCGGCGTGATGATCAAGACCGGCATCTACGGCCTGGTGCGCCTCACTTCCTTTTTTTCCGATGCGCCGCCCTGGTGGGGGTGGACCATACTGCTGCTCGGGGCGGTCTCCGGGGTCATGGGGGTGCTCTTCGCCATCGCTCAGCACGACATCAAACGGCTGCTCGCCTATCACAGCGTCGAGAACATCGGGATCATCGCACTGGGGATGGGAACAGCCCTGCTCGGGCGCAGCTACGATCTGCCTCTGTTGACGGCACTGGGGCTCTTCGGGGCGCTGCTGCATGTGATCAATCACGGCCTGTTCAAGTCTCTCCTGTTCCTCGGAGCAGGCTCAATCATACACGCCACGGGCACCCGGGAGATCGACCGATACGGCGGCCTGCTGCGGCCAATGCCTTGGACCGCCCTCTTTTTCCTTGGAGGAGCGGTGGCGATCAGCGGACTTCCGCCGCTCAACGGCTTCGTCAGTGAGTGGTTCATCTATCTCGGACTCTTACAGTCGCTCTCCGGTGAGTCCATCGCCCTGCGACTGGCGGTGCTGGCGGCGCCGGCGCTGGCCCTGATCGGCGCTCTGGCGCTCGCCTGCTTCGTCAAGGTCTTCGGGGTGGCCTTTCTCGGCAGCGCCCGTACGCCGAGGGCGACGGCAGCACACGAGGTCCCTGTGAATATGCGCTGGCCAATGGGGGTTCTGCTCGGCGTCTGCCTTCTGATCGGTCTTTTGCCCGCCGCCGTCGTCCCATTGCTCGGACGGGCCGCGGGCGTCTGGCAGGGCGCGGAGCCGCTCCCGCTGGACCTGGCATGGCAGGTCGCGCCGGAGACGGCCATCAGTGTCACCGCCCTGATGTTCATCGTCATACTGGCGCTGGCGGTCTGGTTGCTGCGCCGTCAGACGGCCGGGCAGGAGGCCGCCGCTCCGACATGGGGGTGCGGTTACGCCTTCCCCACCGGCCGCATGCAGTACACGGCCTCCTCTTTTGCCCAGATGCTAACCGGACTCTTCGGCTGGGGGCTGAGGCCGGAGAGGCACGGCGGCGAGGTTTCGGCCAACTTCCCGGCTCCCGCCGACTTTGCCAGCCATACCCCCGATACCGTTCTCGACCGCCTGCTTCTCCCCGCCTGCCGGGGCTCGGCGCGGTTCTGCACCTGGCTGCGGGCCCGGCTGCAGCACGGCATCACCGGAATCTATCTGCTCTATGTGGCCCTGACACTCAGTCTGCTGCTGGTTTTGAGCGCTCTTCTGAGAGGATGATCATGATCGTCGGAACGATCCTTCACCTTCTGATTCTCTTCCTCCTTTCCCCTCTGCTGCTCGGGGTGGTCGCCAAGACCAAGGCTTTCTTCGGCGGCCGGACCGGCGCCCCCTTTCTGCAGCCCTATTACGATCTGGCCAAGCTCTTCCGCAAGGGAATCGTCTTCAGCGATACCACCACATGGGTCTTCCGCGCCGGGCCGACGGTTGGGCTGGCGGTGCCCATTCTGGCGGCTCTGCTGATCCCCTTTGGCGGTCTGGCCCCTCCCGTTTCCTTCAGCGGCGACCTGATCCTCTTTGTTTATCTCTTCGGTTTGTCCCGTTTTTTTACGGTAGCTTCGGCCCTCGACACCGGTTCGAGTTTCGAAGGGATGGGGGCGGCCCGCGAGGTGACCTTTTCCTGTTTGGCGGAACCCACCGTCTTTTTTGCATTCATCGTCCTGGCCCGGCTCTCGGGGAGTCTGTCGCTGGGAGGGATGTTCGGTCGGAATTTGAGGGAGGGATGGACGATGGGTGGCTCCGCTCTGGGCCTGATCCTGGTCTGTCTCTTCGTGATCCTGCTGGTGGAGAACTGCCGCATCCCCTTCGATGATCCGAACACCCATCTGGAACTGACCATGATTCACGAGGTGATGGTCCTCGACCACAGCGGTCCGGCCTTCGGCATGATCCTTTACGGGGCCGCGATGAAGCTCTTCGTCCTCGGAGCCCTGGTGGTGCGCCTCGCCCTGCCGTGGCAGACCGGCAGCCTGCCGGGCGACGTCGCACTTTTCATCGGCGGGATGCTGCTGCTGGCGGTGCTGATCGGGGTAGTGGAGTCGGTCATGGCCCGCCTGCGTCTGGTGCGCGTTCCTCAGATGCTGATCGGCACTACACTGATTTCGATCTTCGCTCTGGTTCTCGTCTTGCGCTAAAGAAAACCGTCCCATGGGACCTATGGGTCCTATAAGTCCTATGGGACTGATGTGTCCCGTGAAGGAGCATTCGGACATGCACGAAGCGAACAATCTTCTTCTGCTTCTGGTCATTCTTCTTAACTTCTTCACCCTCGGCAGCTCACGGCTCGGCGCATGCATCAGGGCGGTGGCAATCCAGGGGGCGATTCTCTCCCTCCTGCCGGTGACCGTCCATGGGGTGAATCCGCACGCTCTTTTTCTGTCCGCCGGCGCCCTGGCTCTCAAGGGGCTCTTCATCCCCTGGCTGCTCTTCCGTGCCATCCGGGAAGTGCGCATCAGGCGGGAGGTCGAGCCGCTGATAGGTTATGTGCCGACCCTTATCCTCGGCGCCCTGACCACCGCCGGCTCATTCATCTTCGCCGACTTCCTCCCCCTGGTCGAGGAGCACCATGGGGGCCTCTTCATTCCCACCGCCCTGGCGACCCTCTTCACCGGCTTTCTCCTGCTGATTACCCGGCGCAAGGCGATCACCCAGGTTCTGGGCTACCTGATGCTCGAGAACGGCATCTTCGTCTTCGGCATTCTCCTGTCGGCAGCCATGCCGCTGATGGTTGAAGCCGGGGTGCTGCTCGATCTGCTGGTCGCTATTTTCGTCATGGGAATCGTCCTCAATCAGATCAACCGCGAGTTCTCGACCCTGAACACCGAACGCCTCTCCGCCCTGAGGGAATAATGATTGCCGCCCTTATCATTTTGCCACTGTTGCTTGCTGCCGTCGCTCTGGCCGTCCCCTCAGGTTGGGTCAGGCCTTGGTTGCTGCCGCTTGGCGGCGGCTGCCATCTCCTTTTATCGTTCCGGCTGATCGCCACCGGGGATGGCGCGATCGGCTCCTGGCTCGCCGCGGACCCCCTCGGGGGACTGGTCCTGGGGGTCTCCAGCCTGCTCTTTTTCGGCTGTTCCATCTATGCCGTCGGCTACCTGCGCTACCGTATGGATCGTGGGAACCGGGTCATCGTCCCCTGCCTGCTGCTCTTTCTCTCCGCCGTGACCCTTGCTACTCTGGCCCGGCACCTTGGGCTGCTCTGGTTGGCGGTCGAGACCACCACCCTGACCAGCGCCCCGCTGATCTACTATAACCGCAACCGCCTTTCCATCGAGGCGACCTGGAAGTATCTGCTGATCTGCTCCGTGGGGATCGCCCTGGCCATGCTCGGCATTCTCTTCATTGCCTACGCCGCTCTGCATGGCGGGGTTCCGGTCAGCCTTCAACTGGATGACCTGCTGGCCCGCGCCGGGACGTTCTCCCGCCCCTGGCTTCACGCCGGCTTCGTCTTCCTTCTGGTCGGTTTCGGCACCAAAATGGGGCTTGCGCCCCTCCACAGCTGGAAGCCCGACGCCTACGGAGAGGCGCCTGGACTGGTCGGAGCGCTGCTCGCCGGAGGCCTGACCAGCGTTGCCTTTCTCGCCATCCTGCGCGGCATGCAGATCATGGCGGCGGCCGGCGATCTGGCCTTGGCCCGGCAGGCCATGCTCTGTCTTGGTTTGCTGTCGCTGGCCCTGGCCGCTGTTTTCATGGTTCGTCAGCCGGACATCAAGCGTCTGCTCGCCTATTCGAGCGTCGAGCACATGGGAATTCTGGCTATCGGCGTCGGCATCGGCGGGGTCGCCACTTTCGGCGCCATGTTCCACCTGCTGAACAACGCCCTGACCAAAGGGGTGCTTTTCTTGTCGGCGGGCAATATCCAGCGTGCCTATTCGAGCAAACGCCTCGGTGAGGTCCAGGGGGCGATGGCCCGTGTTCCCGTCTCGGCGGGACTGTTTCTCGCCGGGTTCTTCGCCATTACAGGCTCTCCCCCCTTCGGCCCCTTTCTCAGCGAGTTCACTATCCTCCGCGGCATTTTCGATGGCGGTCACGGCGTCATTGGCGGGCTTTTTCTTTTTTTGTTGGCCGTGGTTTTCATCGGCATGGGGGGGACGGTACTCTCCGTAACCCAGGGGGCCGAGCCGGAAGGGTTACCCGACTCGGGCTACCGTGAATCTTTGCTGACGGTCGGGCCGCCCCTCGTCTTCATCTTGCTGATCCTGCTTCTGGGCCTGTCTCTACCCGAGGCTTTGCGGACTTTTTTGCAGGAGGCGGCCGACGTGCTGGAGGTGACGCCATGAATCGGCAGGTGTCGGCGGTAACCCTTGTGAACGGTGGTGCGATCCCCCTGGCGGATCTGCCGGTCCTCGATTTCGAGGTCTTTGCCGAGGAACTCGTCGGGGAGGTCGCCAGGGAAGGGCGGGTCGCCGCCTTCTTTGTGACTCCTGCCGGCGGTGGCGGCTTAGATCTCTTCGCCATCGTTGCTCACGACTGGCGCGGCAATCTCGCTCTGATGCGTACACGGGTGAATGAATCCTTTCCTTCCCTGACCCCCCGCTGTCCGCAGCTGCACCTCTTCGAGCGGGAGATTGCCGAACAGTACGGGATCATTCCGGAGGGGCATCCCTGGTTCAAACCGGTCCGTTTCCATGGCTCCTGGCAGCGAGGCCGGGATGCGTGGGGGCGCGATCCGGGCGGGCACCCGGTACCTGGGGATATGACTTTTTACCGCGTGGAAGGGGAGGAGGTGCACGAGGTGGCGGTCGGACCGGTCCATGCCGGAGTGATCGAACCGGGACATTTCCGTTTTCAATGCCACGGTGAAAAGGTCATGCACCTGGAGATCTCCCTCGGCTACCAGCACCGCGCCCTGGAGCGCCAGCTTCCCGGTGGGCCCCATCCGAATACCCGCTACCGGATGGAGACCGCCGCCGGTGACACCTCCATCGGGCATATGACGGCCCATTGCCAGCTTCTGGAAGCCTTGGCCGGCGTTCCTCCTTCGCCGCGGGGGGAATCGCTGCGGCTGATCGCTCTGGAGCTTGAGCGGCTGGCCAACCATGTCGGCGATATCGGGGCGCTGGCCGGCGACGTCGGCTTCCTCCCCACAGCATCTTTCTGTGGGCGGCTGCGCGGCGATTACCTGAACATGACCGCGGAACTCTGCGGCAGCCGTTTCGGCCGCGGTCTCGTCCGCCCCGGCGGTGTTGCCTTCGACCTCGATCCGGCGTTGGCAGCCGAACTATCGGGCAGACTCGAGATGGCGGCCAGGGACACCCGCGGCGCCGTCAACCTCTTCTTCGACACCCCGTCGGTTCTTGCCCGGATGGAAGGGATTGGCAGGGTCGGCACCGACACCGCTGAGGAACTGGGACTGGTCGGCATCGCCGCCCGGGCCTGCGGCCTGGTTCGGGACGTGCGCCTGCACCACCCCGTCGGAGCCTGGCGGGAGGCCTTCGATTCGGTGATCATCGAGGAGGCCGGCGACGTCTTCGCCCGTGCGAACGTGCGCCGGCGGGAGATCGAGGCTTCCATCGAGGTGCTGCGGCGGGGTCTGAAACATCTGCCGGAGGGAGCGATGCAGGAGCCGTCAGGCAAGATGCATCCCGAATCTCTCGCGGTCTCCCTTGTCGAGGGTTGGCGTGGCGAGATCGTCCATGTGGCGATCACCGATGCGCAGGGGAAGTTCGCCCGTTACAAGATCGTCGATCCCTCTTTCCACAACTGGAGCGGCCTGGCGATGGCGCTGCGAGGCGAACAGATCTCCGACTTTCCGCTCTGCAACAAGAGCTTTAATCTATCGTACTGCGGGTTCGACCTGTAGCAGGCTGATGAAAAACGCCCATCTGCTGCGTTGCTCTCATCCTGCGTCGCTGCGGCGTACCCTCCAGGTACGCCTCACTCCTCGGATTTCGAGACGCCTTGCATCTGGGCATTTTTGATCAGCCTGGAAGAACCAGGGTATTTCAGGAGTAAGCAAATGCTGAAGATCATCCGTGAGCGTATCCACCAGGGGCACCGTACTTCCCGATTTCCGAAGGAGGAGCCGATCCTTCCCGCGCGCTTCCGTGGGCGGCCTGAGATCGAGTCGGGAAAATGCCCGCAGGGGTGCGCGGAGTGCGTGGGATGCTGCCCTTACGGCGCACTGGTGGTCGATGAAGGAAAGATCCGGCTGGACATGGGGCTCTGCCTTTTCTGCGCCGAGTGCGCCGCCGCCTGCCCCCACGGCGCCCTCGTCTTCACCCGAGACTACCGCCTGGCTTCGCGCACCCGCGAGGGGCTGATGACGGACGAGGAGGGGTTTCAGCTCGCTACCGCCCTGGACGCCAGAATGAAGAAGCTCTTCGGGCGCTCCCTCAAGCTGCGGCAGGTCTCCGCCGGCGGATGCAACGCCTGCGAGGCCGACATCAATGTCCTTTCCACCCTGGTCTTCGATCTCGGCCGCTTCGGCATCCAGTTCGTCGCCTCGCCGCGCCATGCCGACGGCATCCTGGTCACCGGCCCGGTGACCGAGAACATGAAATCGCCCCTTCTCGACACCTATGCCGCCATTCCAGCCCCGAAGCTGGTGATCGCCTCAGGCGCCTGCGCCATTGGAGGCGGCCCCTTTCGCAGCAGCCCCGAGGCGAACGACGGAGTAGGCGACCTCCTCCCCGTCGATCTCTACATCCCCGGCTGCCCCCCGCATCCCTATACCGCACTGGACGGTCTGCTGCGCCTGCTGGGGAGGCTCTGAGCCGCAATCATACATAGTTTGAAGTGGGTGCCCTCTCGGATATTGGCCTTGCAGGATGTTGATTTCTTGATGTTCGGGGGGAGGGAATGTTTCTGGGTCGTGGCTATGCTGAAGTTGGTGTTAGATGGGGAAGGCCCGTACGAAACGATCAAGCCTGTTCTTCAGTAAGTATGCGCTTGATGCCTTCATGCAGGGACGGAATCTTGTTTTGAACAATGTCCCAGACCAGCTCGAAGTCGACGCTGAAATAGCCATGAATCAGCCGGTCGCGCGTTCCCGCCATCCGGCGCCAGTCCAGGTCGGGATAGCGGGACTTGAGATCATCGGGGAGATTTTTTACGGCCTCGCCGATGATTTCCAGGCTGCGGACAAAGGCTCGCTGCAGCGTTTCATCGGCAAGAAAACCGCTCAGGCTGAGAGGCCGAGAGGTTTTCAGCAGATATTCGGTCTCGGCCAGTATGTGCTCAAGGTAGCTAATGGATGGTTTCAAACCGGGCCTCTTCGAGAATCCGCTTGCGCAGGATGGGGCTGACCGATTCGACAGTCAGCAGGTCGACCTTGCGGCCGAACAGCCTTTCCAGTAGTTCCGCCAGTTCAAAGAAGTGATCGTAGCTTTTTTCGCCAGGCCGAAACTCCACCAGAAAATCCAGGTCGCTCTCCGGTTTCGCCTCACCCCGAACGGCCGAACCGAACAGACCGATGCGGTTCACGCCGAGGCGGGAAAATGCGGCTTGGTGGCTCATAATGGTCTGAAATATATCGTCCGATTTCATGTGATACTCAATTCAGGTTTGAAGTCTAATTGAAAATACCCGAATTCCTCAATCCAGGCAATCGACTTTTCAGATCAGGATTCATTCCGTAATCCATCAACTGAAGCACAAAGAAAAAGCCCCGCCAAGTGATTGGCAGGGCTTCAACTTTTGGCGTCCCCAGGGGGATTCGAACCCCCGTCGCCGGCGTGAAAGGCCGGTGTCCTGGGCCAGGCTAGACGATAGGGACTTGAGACTTCAAGCACCCAGCAGGAAATGACCCTGCGGTTACTGCTTTT
>NZ_KI421427.1:4805-44717 GCF_000472285.1 Desulfuromonas sp. TF | reverse complement strand
CCATCTGATTAAAAGTCAGATGCTCTACCAACTGAGCTACCGGCTCAACGAGTTGCAATTTATACTGGAATCCGCCGCGCAAGTCAACCCCCTTTTTTCAGTTTTTGCAACGGGGGGCGACCGGGTAACGCGTTTAAAATTTAGCCTTTTTCAAAAGGATTCTTCACCTGAATGGTCTGATCGCGCCGTGCTCCGACGGAAACCAAGACCACGGGGCAGCCGGTAACCTCCTCGAGTTTCTGTAGATAACTGCGGGCCGTCGCCGGGAGTTCGCCGAGGGTGGTCGCCCCGGAGATATTCGTCTTCCAGCCATCGATCTCTTCGTAGACGGGTTTGCTTTCCTTGAGGATTTCGAGGTCCTGGGGAAATTCCTCGAGGAGCTCGCCTCGGTAGGAATAGGCGGTGCAAATCTTGATGGTGTCAAGATCGTTGAGTACATCCATCTTTGTGATGGCCAGACCGGTCATACCGTTGGTGCGCACCGCCTCGCGAAGGGCGACGGCGTCAAACCAGCCGGTGCGGCGGGGGCGGCCGGTGGTAGAGCCGAATTCCTGGCCCGCCTGGCGCAGATGCTCGCCCATTTCATCGTTGAGTTCCGTAGGGAAGGGGCCTTCGCCGACCCGGGTGACGTAGGCCTTGGAGATGCCGATCACCTCGTCGATGAAGCGCGGCCCTACGCCGGTGCCGGTGCAGGCGCCTCCGGCCACCGTGGAGGAGGAAGTGACGTAGGGATAGGTTCCGTGGTCGACGTCGAGCAGACTCCCCTGGGCGCCTTCGAAGAGTACGTTGTGCCTGGCCTCGATGCTCTTGTTGAGGATCACCGAAGCGTTGCCGAGATATTTCACTAGGGCGCGGGCATACTCATTGTACTCGTCCAGAATCGCCTCTTCGGAGAGGGGAGCTTCGCCGAGCAGTTTCTCGAGAATGAAGTTCTTCTCGGGAAGCTGCTCCTTCACCTTGCGTGCAAAGGTCTGGGGGTTGACCAGGTCGATCAGGCGAATGCCGCGGCGGCCGATCTTGTCTTCGTAGGTAGGACCGATTCCCCGTCCGGTGGTGCCGATCTTGCGATCGCCGGAATTTTTCTCCCGGGCGATGTCGATGGCCTTGTGGTAGGGCATGATGATGTGAACGTTGCGGTCGACCACCAGTTGGGCGTCATCCTTGAGATAACCTTTTTTCTTCAGTCCTTCGATTTCCTGGAGAAACACCTTGGGGTCGAGGACGACGCCGTTGCCGATGACGCAGCGCTTTCCCTCGTGCAGGATGCCCGAAGGTATGAGATGCAGGATGGTCTTTTCGTTTCCGACCACCAGGGTGTGTCCGGCGTTGTTGCCTCCCTGGTAGCGGACGACGTCGTTGGCGTATTCAGTGTAGATGTCAACGACTTTTCCCTTCCCTTCGTCGCCCCACTGGGCGCCTACGATGATTACATTGGCCATATAGTTGCTTCTCCTAGTCGGTTTGCAGGGCAAAATCTTCTGCGAAGATTGCCTTGTAGGGGAGGCGTTTTTCGCAGCCGTCGGCGAGGCGGATAAGCAGAATATCCTCCTCCCCGTCCCCAATGATCATGACAAAGCGGAAATTCGTTCTGCCGGCGTATTCAAGGGTCTGTTCCAGGCCTCGGGAGATGATGTCCCGGGCGGCGGAGTAGCCTCGCGACCTCAGCTCGCGGGCAATCCTCTGGGCCGGTTGTTTGTCGGCCTCGGACTGAAAAATCAAAACATCCGTACGGTGGATGGCCACCTCGTCGAGTTCCCTGTCCAGAGCGAAAAGGAGGCTCTGCAGGTCGAAGGCAAAGCCGGTTGCCGGGGCCGGATATCCGTAGCGGGCGGTCAGATTGTCGTAACGGCCGCCGAAGCAGACGGCTCGGCCCATGCCGGTGAGAAAGCCCTGAAATGTGACCCCCGTATGGTAATCCAGGCCTCGCAGTTCGCCCAGGTCGAAGGTGACATGCTCCTCGACTCCGTACACCTCAAGGGTCTTCAGGACTCGGGAGAGGTTTTCAAGGGCACGGCGGGAACGATCGTTGGTGACGGCCCGTTCGGCCCGCTCCAGAACTTCGCGGCCCCCGAAAAGCCTGGGCAGCGCCAGGATTTCCTCACGGGCCCGGTCGCTCACCGGGGCTTCGGCCAACAGGGATTTTAGCTCAGAGCTGTCTTTGCGGGCAATGGCTTCCTGCACCTGTCGCGCCAGGGCGCCGGAAAGGGGGAGGTCGGCCATCACCCCACGGAAAAATTCCACCTGTCCGATGTCGACGGTGAACTCCCGAGCACCCAGGGCTTTGAGGCTTTCCACCGCCATGGCGATCATTTCGGCATCCGCCTCCGGACTTTCCAGGCCGATCAGTTCAACTCCCGCCTGAAAAATCTCCCGGTCCTTGCCGGTCTGCTGCTCGACATGCCGCAGCACCTTTCCGGTGTAGCAGAGGCGAAGGGGGAGGGGAGCCTCCCGCATCCGGGTGGCGACGATACGTGCCACCTGGGGGGTGATATCGGGGGGGAAGGCGACCAACCTGCCGCTCTGGCGATCGTCGAAGCGCAGGGTTTTCTCCCGCAGCCCTTCGCCCAATCCTATTTCCAGAACGTGCAGGTATTCGAGTGAGGGCGGAATGACCGGGCGAAATCCCCATTGGGAGAAGACGCCTCGGAGGGTCTGCTTCAGATACTCGATTTTGGCCGCCTTGAGGGGGAGGAAATCCTTGACCCCTTTGGGGAGCATGGCTTCGGGGGCGGCATTGGTTATCGTCATCACTTCATCCGGTCCTTTCCGGATCCGTTTTCTGCACGGTCTTGATGGAAGGGTTTAGAGCCTGGTCTGAACGGCCGAGAGGATGTGCTCGTTCGCCCGTATGGCATCGAGGGTTTTTTCAGGGATCTTGCTGTCCACATTGATCAGAGACACGGCTTTACCTTCGATCTTGTGGCGCGACAGGTTCATCATGGCGATATTGATTTTGGCCTCGGCAAGTATCTGTCCGATAAAGCCGATGACCCCCGGCCGGTCGTCGTTGTGCAGCACAAGGATGTGACCGTGGGGGACCGCTTCGACCTGATAGCCGTCCACCCTCACGATGCGGTAATCGTCCTGTCCGAAAAGGGCGCCGCTCACCGATCTTTTTCCCCCGCTTCCCTGCACCGTAAGGCGGATCAGATTGGAGAAACCCTCGGCCGTGTTGCTCCGGGTTTCAAGCACATGGATGCCCCGCTCCCTGGCAAGGTGGGGAGCGTTCACATAGTTGACCATGGAACCGACAATAGGGGTAAGGAGGCCCTTGAGCAGACCCAGAGTCAGCGGTTCGGTCGGGTGCTCGGTCACGCTGCCGGCGTATTCCACCGTAATGCTCTGCAGGCCTCGGGGGGAAAGCTGGGTCAGGAAGGATCCGAGCCGTTCGGCAAGCTCCAGGTAGGGGCGGATGGAGGCGAGCAGTTCGGCGCTGATCGAAGGGACGTTGAGAGCGTTAGTGATCACGCCTCTCTGCAGAAAGTCGACGATCTGATGAGCCACCTGGACGGTGACATTGACCTGGGCGTCCACCGTCGCCGCGCGGAGGTGCGGAGTGCAGATGACCTGCTCCATGGATAGAAGAGGATTGTCCTTCTCCGGCGGCTCCTTGGCATAAACGTCCAAAGCGGCGCCGGCCACCCTGCCGTCCGCCAGGGCTCGGGCGAGAGCGGCCTCGTCGATCAGCCCTCCCATGGCGCAGTTGATGACGCGGCAGCCGGGTTTGATCTTATCGAAGGCCTCCTCGTTCAGCAGGGCTTCCGTTTCGTGATTGCGGGGAATGTGCAGGGAAAGGAAGTCGGCTCGATTCAGGAGTTCGTCGAATTCAACCTGCTCGGCCCCCATCTGACGTACGACATCCTCTGCAAGGTAGGGGTCGAAGACGATGGGCCGCATTCTGAGACCGATCGCCCTTTCCACAACCAGGCGTCCGATTTTGCCTGCGCCGATGACGCCAAAGGTTTTGCCTGCAATCTCCACCCCGAGAAAGCGATCTTTTTCCCATCGGCCGCTTTTCGTCGATTGGCTGGCCGCCGGAATCTGCCGGGCCAGGGCCATCAGCATGGCGATCGTATGTTCGGCGGTGGTCGTGGTGCTGCCGAAAGGAGTGTTCATGATGACCACCCCCTTGCGGTTGGCGGCGGCCAGGTCCATGTTTTCCACCCCGATTCCGGCTCGGCCCACGACTTTCAGTTTCTCGGCCGCCTTGAAGACTTCCTCCGTGATCAGGGTCCCTCCTCTGACAACCAGCGCGTCCGCATCGGCGACGGCCTCGAGGAGATCCCGAACGGAAAGGCCCGGCCGGTAATCCACTTCGATCCCTGGAGCCTCTTCGAAAACCTTGAGGCCCTCGGAGGAAAATTTATCGGAAACCAGCACCTTCATCGAAGTTTGGCGTCTCGCGGGAGCGGGATAATGAGTAAAATCAGCACACGTTCACCAAAAAAGTACGTTAGCAACGGGAGGTCGGGTTGTCAAGACCAAAGCCGACCAAGCCGGTCAGCGGCGGAGGGAGCCATGTTCGGAAGTATCCCGCAAAGGTGAACATCCCTGGTGGCGCAAAAAAAAGCTCCGCGGCACGCCGCGGAGCTTTTTGAAATTGATCGAACCTTGAACTTCTGGGTTTACAGCTTGCGCACGTTCGATGCCTGGGGGCCTTTCTGCCCCTGGGAAACCTCGAAGCTGACCCGGTCGCCTTCGGCCAGGGATTTGAAACCTTCGCCGCTTATTGCCGAGAAGTGAACGAAAACATCGGGACCATCGTCCTGCTGGATGAAACCGAATCCCTTGGCGTCGTTGAACCATTTAACAGTGCCTTCTGCCATTTTTCCCCTTGCTCCTTTTGCTTTCCGGTCAAGCCGGTCTGGAAAATGTTTGCTCCGGTTGCCGCATCCTATACAAAAACCGCATAGCCCATCGGGGTCTCTGCGGTTCGAGGTGACCCAAACTTTACCGGAACTTGCCGAACCTATAGCATGCGTAAATGTAAAAAATCAAGCATTAAATTTCAGTCAGAATAGATTTTTGTGCTGAAAAAGAGCCCCGCTAAAGAGAGGGGCTCTTCTGGGCACCGATGGGGCTGCATGTGTTGATTCATGCCCGCGATACGTTCTGAGCCTGTGGACCCTTGGGACCCTGGATGACCGTAAAGGAAACAGGGTCTCCCTGGGCCAGGGTTTTGAACCCGTCCATTTCTATGGCGGAGAAGTGAACGAAAACGTCCGGTCCTCCCTCCTGCTCGATGAATCCGAAACCCTTTGCGTCATTGAACCATTTAACCGTACCCTTTTCCATCTCCATACTCTCCTGTGATTTGGATAGCTTACCCCACTCCCGAATGTCTTCGGGAAAACTCCGACTAGAAAACTTTATCGGCTGATGAGAAAAAATCAACCGTATCCAGTTAAAAAATTCATATCGAAATTTAGATTCAAAGGAAGAGGCAACCCCATTTTTTTTGGTGAGACGTCCCCCGCCGGGTCTCACCCGGTTCTGTAACAGTACAAATGCATGTTTCTGAGCGGCTAGGACTGGAGGACCGGTTCTTCGACGACCTCACCTACAAGGTCCGTCATGCAGGAGGGGCAGATCGTCGCCGTGTCGATTTCACAGACATTTTTACGAATCTGGTGCCCTTCCCCCGTGGTCGCGCCCTGGTATTCGCCGCACCATGCGCAGTACCTTAGCAAGAAGACTCCTCTTGAAAAGGGTTAATTCGTTGTAATTTATCATGGAAGAAGAACATGTCAAGGGTGATGGCGTCGCAAAAAGTCCGCCCAACTCGTTTTTCCCGGCCTCGATATACCATATGCACGCCTTCGCCCCTGAAAAACCACAAGGCCTTGTAGCAGGGCCATCCTCTGAGTTTTGGCGAGTGCATTACCGGGTGCTTGGTCGGGAAATAGCTGCCCGGTCAGCTCCTCGGGGGCATGCTTTGCCTCAGGTAATGAACCAGCAGCCGTACCCCCACTCCCGTACCGCCCTTCGGTGTGTAGGGCCGCCCCTTTTCCTCCCAGGCCGTTCCGGCGATGTCGAGGTGAGCCCAGGTAAACTCCTCGGCGAACTTTTGCAGGAAGGCGGCGGCTGTAATGGTTCCCGCGGGACGACCCCCGATGTTTTTGAGATCGGCGATGTCGCTTTTGATCTGGGCGGCATAATCCTCCCACAAAGGCAGTTGCCAGAGGCGTTCGCCCGTTTGTTCTCCGGCGCTGATCAACTGCCGGATAAGGCCTTCATGATTTCCCAGGATGGCGGTGGCGTGGTGGCCAAGGGCGATGACGCAGGCGCCGGTGAGCGTGGCCAGGTCGATGGCGACCCTCGGATCAAATCGCTTGGCGTAGGTCAGTGCGTCGGCCAGGATGAGGCGTCCTTCGGCATCCGTATTGAGAACTTCTATCGTTCGGCCGGAGAGCGAGGTCAGGATGTCGCCGGGACGGATGGCGCTGCCGGAGGGGAGGTTTTCCACGGCGGGAACGATCCCCACCAGGTTGACCGGAAGCTTGAGAAGACTGGCGGCAAGCATGGTGCCCAGGACGGTGGCCCCACCACCCATGTCCATCTTCATTTCATCCATCTTTTCTGCGGGTTTCAGGGAAATCCCCCCGGCATCGAAGACCACCCCCTTGCCGATAAGCGCCACTGGGCGGGCATCACTGTTGCCGCCGCGGTATTCAAGAATAATGAGCCGGGGTTCCCTGACGCTTCCCTGGGCCACGCCGAGCATGGCGCCGAGACCTTCCTCCTCCAGCTCCTTCTGCTCCAGGACCGTGCACTTGAGGCCCGTTTCCTCTGCGATGGCCCGAGCCTGCTGAGCGAGAAAATCGGGAGATTTGACATTCCCGGGCATGTTCACCAGGTCCCTGGCGAGCATGACCCCCCGGCAGATGGCGAGAGCCCGGGCGATGCCCTGTTCCATGTCATTGACCTGAGCCTGTTTATCGACCAGAAGCCAGCTCTCCTGAAGCTGGGGCGGAAGCTCTTCTCTTTTTTCCGTCCGGTAGCGGTCGAAACGATACGAAGCCAGGGTGATTCCCTCGGTGATCCCGTGAGCCAGATCCTGAGGGCTGATACGCCGCAGCGGCAGGGAGGGGAGATCGAAAACGAAGGAGGTGACCTTGCGGTTCTGAAGGAAGTTCGCCGCCGTCCCTGCGGCTTGCCGCAACCGCTCCAGTCCGGCGCCTTTTTCCTTTCCCAGCCCTACCAGCAGCACTCTCTCGGCCGGCAGGCGCTTGCCCGGATGAAGCAGGAGGGTTTCCTTCTGTTTGCCGGAAAATTCTTTATCCCTCACCGCGCGGGTGAGCGCGCCATCGAGAACCTGATCGAGCTCCTTGAGAAGCGGAGTGCGAAGCTTGCCCTCCAAGGCACTGAGCACAAGACAAGGGGTTTTCTGTTTCAGCGGTTCTCCTCGTTTGACCTTCAAATCCATGGGACGTCCTTTCATGGGGTGGAATATTTCTTTCGGTAGTCTTTTTGCCATTGATTCGCGCGCTCGGCCGGGACCTGCAGACGGCTGGCCATCAGGGCGGCCACTGCCGCCAGTTCATCGAGCCCGCGGCCTGTGCCGAGAGCCAACTGGGTGCGGCGGCGGAGCACATCCTCGGGAGTGCGGGCCAACTCGGTTTCGACGGCATAGACCACCTGAACGGCCAGCAGCGGGGAGTCTTCAACCACCGGACGAATGAGGCCGGGATCGTCCTTCAGAAGGGCAAGTAGCCGATGAGTGCGGGAGCCGTATTGTCGGAGGAGGCTCTCCAGCCGGGCCGGTGGCAGGCCGTACTCCCCGGAAAGTTCCGGCAGCAAGCGCCGGACAAAGGCTGCGTAATCTCCGGTGGCGCCACCGGGCAGGGGGATGCGGTGGGTGATGCTGCGCCCCTGGCCCCGGCCCAGTCGGCTGCAGACCAACGCCGCCGTTTCGGAGGCAACCGCCCGATAAGTGGTGTATTTACCCCCGCCGATGGAGATCAGACCACTTGCCGATTCAAAGATCCTGTGCTCGCGCGAGACGCGGGACGCCTGTGCCCCGGTTTCGTCCACCAGCGGCCTGAGCCCGGCGAAAGCGGCGACGACGTCGCCGCGGCTGAGCGGGGCGGTTTGCAGGCGCCGCGCGGTCTCAGTCAGCAGGTAATCGATGTCCTCGGTGGTGGGGGCGACCGTGTCGGGGTCGCCGCGGTCGTCGATATCGGTGGTTCCGATCAGGGAGAGATTTCCCCAGGGGATGACGAAAAATAGCCGGTCGTCCCGACCGGCGGTGAGATACAGGGCTTCCCGCCCCCGGGTGAGGCGGGGAACGAGTATGTGGGTGCCCCGGGTCGGTCGAAGTTTGGGCTCGGCCTCGCCGTCCAGGGCGCAGACCTTGTCCAGCCAGGGGCCGGCGGCATTGACCACCACCTCCGCCTCCACCTCAAGCTCCTCCCCGGTTTCACGGTCGCATAAGCGGACCCCATGGACCCGTTCTCCCTTTTTGCTGAAGCCGGTGACCTCCAGGTAGTTGACCACCTCCGCCCCCGCCTCACGGGCAGCCTGGATGTTTTCCAGGCAGAGGCGGGCATCGTCCATGCGGCAGTCCCAGTAAAGGGCGACCCCTTGCAGCCCGGTCTTCCGAAGGGCGGGTTCGCGTTCCAGCCCTTCGGCAGCGGACAGGATGCTGTGGTTACGGTTATTGCGAAGGAGCGACAGAAGATCGTATAAGGTCATTCCGGCGCGGATGGTAAGCAGAGAGCGGGGATCGTCCTTGTAGACGGGGATGAAGAAAGGAAGAGGACGCACCAGGTGCGGAGCGATGGACTGGAGGATCTGCCGCTCCCGGCACGATTCGAAGACCAGGCGCAGGTCGAACCGTTCCAGGTAGCGCAATCCGCCGTGGATGAGCTTGGTCGAAGCGCTGGAAGTTCCAGAAGCGAAGTCCCCTTTATCCGCCAGGGCCACTCTCAGTCCCCGCAGCGCCAGGTCCCGGGCGATGCCGGCGCCGTTGATGCCGCCGCCGATGATCATCACATCGTAGCGTTGTCTCGCGAGGCGCTGAGGATCTCTCTGTCTAGGGATTGAACCTGTAGAAAAGTTGGGTGTCATAAACCTTAAGTCTAGCCGCTAGTCAGTACCTTTTCAATCTCGGCTTTGACATTTGTTCTTCAGTGGATAGACTTCCAGGATTTCCCGTCGTGGATCAGATCTTGCCGTTTCCCTTTCCCCGCTTCTGTTTACTCACCACCTTGTTAGAGCCCGTTGCAGGCGAGGTGGCCCCCTTCATATCCTCTTCCCTATCGCCATCCCAAATAGGAAAAAAGAATACCGGCCCATCGGTTCAGAGGATGCTTGCGACCGAGGACGGGAAAGACAGGCGGGTGGCGGAAGCCGAGGCGTTGTATCTCGCGGACCAGGCCACGATGGTCGCCGAATTTTAGTCCTTTGCGAAAGGTGTGAAGCGCCAGGTGTTTTTTGCGGGCCAGCAGGTAGACCTTGCCTAAATGGAAATAGTGGAGGGGGTCTTCGGGAGCGCGGCGGATCGCTTCACGGCAGAGAGCAATCCCCTGAAGGAGATCTCCCTTATCTCTTGCTGTGGAGAGGCCGAGAACAGAAAGAGATTCGGCCGGCACAATCCTCGGAACGGAGTAGTGGAAGAGATTCGACGATTCCAGTGAGTTTATTTGGGGGGCGCAATCGGGATGCGACATTCAATTCCTCCTCGCGAGATGTGGCCTTTTTCAGAAGGCGATCAGGCCTTTTCACGGACAGCGCTGCAGGGGCAGGATAAAATTCCTCATCCAAGGTGGCGGATTTAAAGAATCGCCACACTATTAATAACTGGATGAGGGGATTGTTTGCAAACATTATTCCCTTTTTCCGGCTATTAATCGGCTAGTTGGCTCATTAATACAAGGCTGGATCCGCTTCCGTTCGGAGGCCGACTCAGCGGCGCTTCCTGCCCTGGGAGCGGCGAATATTGACAGCCGTTTTAAACTCAGGTTCGTAGCCCACAATGAAGGGGGTGGTGGTATCGTTTCGAAGGCTCAGGAAATGGGAATTGTTTTTATCAAAAGGGCAAACGGGCAAACTGCATGGTTCGAAGCCAAACCTTTTGTAATAGCCGGGTTCGCCCAAGACAAACAGGGGCCGGTTTTTGATCGGTTCCTGTCTTAAGGCAAATCTGAGCAGTTCCGAACCCACCCCCTGCTTTTGAAATTCAGGCGCCACGGCCATGGGCGCCAGGTGCAGTCCGCAGTTCTCCTTGCCGTGATAGGCATTGGAAAAGGCGATGTAGGCGATGACTTTATTGGTATGAATACAAACCCATTCATGGACGGGTCTGCCATTTTCGTGGAATTTCTGAACCAACCCGGCTTCGTATTCACTCCCGGGAAAGGCGCGGCGCAACAGGGCGTAGACCTTGGCGTGATGTTCTTTCGTCACTTTCTGTATTTTCATGAAGGTAAATCCCTTAGAGGCAGGATCAGCAATTTGCTCGTTTTGTGAGTAATGCCTCAGAGGTCAGCACAGCCGCAGCTGGCCATCCTCATCCGCATCGAATTCCGAATCTTCCCGGGGTGCGACAGGGGAGGGGATGAGCTTCTCTTCCTTCGCGGTCGACCCGGGACGGTCGGCCTTCCGCAATCTCTCCTCCGTCTCCCGCATGCCCTCATCCGCCGCCCGCTTTGCCAGCTTGTCGCACCGCTCATTGAAGGGGTGCCCCGCATGCCCCCGCACCCAGTTCCAGGTGATCTCATGTTCGCCGGAAAGGGCAAGCAGCTGCTGCCAGAGGTCCTGGTTGGCGAGAGTGTCCGGAGTCTCCAGCCGGCCGTCGCGGATCCAGCCGTGAATCCATTCGCTCATCCCCCGGACCAGGTACTGTGAATCGCTGAAGAGGCGCACCGTACTCGGGTTTGTCAGGGCCTCCAGCCCCCTGATCGCCGCCAGAAGTTCCATGCGCTGCGAGGTGGACGCGGCCTCAAAACCGCTCAACTCTTTTTCATGCTCCCCGTAGCGCAGGACCACCCCATATCCTCCCGGCCCCGATGCCCTTCCCGAGCCGTCGCTGTAGATCTCCACCACGCCCGGTGCCGGTGGGGTGAAGGCGATCTCCAGAGCCCCGAATTCCAGCTCGCGCAGCAGAGAAATCACTTCCGGAAGGTTCGGCGTCCGCCGCCGCAGGGCGGCCAGGGAAACCTCCAGGGGCACGTCATAGCGGACAGTGGCCAAAGTCTTCGAGAGCCGGGCCTGATCTTCATGGGACTGCAGGTTCTCCCGGCGTTTCTTTCCGCTGACCAGGTTTTTCCATTCCAGGACGCGTTCGAGGGAGCCGAACCGATTCACCAGCTCGGCCGCGGTTTTCTCTCCGATTCCGGGAACTCCCGGGATATTGTCCGACGTATCGCCGGCCAGCCCAAGGACATCGGGCACCCTCTCCGGAGGGACGCCGAAGCGCTCGAGGACATCCCGGGGCCCCGAACGCTTGTCCTTCATGGTGTCCAGCAGGCCGATCCCGTCTCCGACGATCTGCATCAGATCCTTGTCTCCGGTGACGACCGTGACCTCCATCCCTTCGGCGGCATACCGGCGGGACAGGGTGGCGATGACATCGTCCGCCTCGAATCCGGGAGCCTCCAGGGCAGGGATGTTGAGAGCCTCCAGGATCCTCCTGATGTACGGAATCTGGGAGGCCAGATCCTCGGGTACGGCGTCCCGGTTGGCCTTGTATTCGGGATAGATTTCCCTGCGGAACGTCTCTTCCCTCGGCCGGTCGAATACGACGGCCAGATAATCGGGGCGGTTCTCCTGAAGGAGGCCCAGGAGCATCTTTGTGAAACCGAAGACGGCGTTGGTCGGTAGTCCGCCGGAAGTGGCCAGGTCCCGGATTCCATAATAGGCGCGGTAGATGTAACTGGACCCGTCCAGTAAATACAGCTGGGGCGATAAGTTCACATTCCCTCCGGGTGGGTGCAATTTTTCCTGGGATTCTGTTCTTTGGATGGAGTCAGGATCGCACATCCTGGAAATTGATCAAAATCTTTTTACCCAGCTCCTGGCGATCGCCGGCTGTTTTGCCTCAGAAGGAAATGGATAATTGTCCCTGTTGAGCCGGGGGGGCCTTTATCGGGCAATTCCCGGGGCCATAATACAGATTTTTGGAATTGGTCACCAATATAAATAAAAGGGGAAGGAACTTATATTTTTATGGCCTCTTTCATACTCTGCAGCCGATAACGAGAGCAGGATGGCATGGTGTATACTTTTTATCGGGAAGAGACGTCGCCTGGACAATGCGCCCATCGCGAGGAGCGCCCGATGAAAGCAGCAAAGCGCAACCAGAGCAGGGAACGGTGCCTCCTCGTTTCCCTGCTCTTCCTGCTCGTCTTCAACTATCCCCTGGTTCTGGCCTTCAACCGGACCACCCCGGTTTTCGGCATCCCCCTGGTGATTCTCCATCTTCTGGGGGGGTGGCTGCTGTTCATCGTCGTCATCTTCCTCATCGTCCGCAACCTGGGCAGGGATGAAGGCGAGGAAAGCCCCAAAGCAGATGAGGGGCGGAACAGGCCATGACCGTCGAAACCGTCTTCACGGCCATCTTTCTTTTTCTGGCGCTCCTCTTTTGCGTGGCGTTTTACGCCGACTTCAGGCGCAGGCGCGGTCGCAGCATCATCGCGAATCCGGCGGTCTATGTCCTTTCCTTCGGGGTATGGTTCACCTCCTGGACCTTTTACGGAAACGTCGGCAGGGTGGCGACAGTCGGCATCGACTATATCGCCATCTATCTCGGCGTCACCCTGGTGTTTTTCTCCGGGTGGTTCCTGCTGCGCAAGATGGTTCGCATCAGCAAAAATCAAAATCTGGTCAGCATCGCCGATTTCATCGCCAGCCGCTACGGCAACTCGACCGCTATCGGGGCACTGGCGGCGCTGGGAGCCGTGGCGGGAACCCTGCCTTATATCGCCGTGCAGCTAAAGGGGATATCGGATACCTTCAACCTGCTCATCGGCTCCAACCAGGGCCCATACGCCCAGGCCACCGCGCCGCCGATCGACTCGACCTTTATGGTTGCCGCCTTGCTCTGTCTTTTCAGCATCCTCTTCGGGGCCAGGCGTCTCGACCCTTCCGACCGGCATGAGGGGCTGGTCGCGGCTGTCGCTTTCGAGGGGCTGCTGAAGATCTTCGTCATGGGGACGGTCGGCCTGTTCTTCGTGTACGGGCTTTTCGATGGTTTTGGCGACATTTTCCAGCGATTCCTGGCCGAGTACCCCGAACGCAGGGAACTTCTCCTTCTCGGCACCGAAAGGGTTTCCTACAGTTCCTGGTTCGCCTTGGGGAGCGTCTGCGCCATGGCGTTCGTCTGCCTGCCCCACCTTTTTCATCTCTCGGTCGTCGAAAATTCGAAGGAAGAACATATCAGGAGCGCCATGTGGGGGTTTCCCCTCTACATGTTCGTGATCGAACTCTTCATTTTGCCCATCGCCCTGGGCGGCCTCATCCTGAGCGGCGGGGATACCAGCCGGGCCGAGTACTTCCCCATTCTCATCCCCCTCCAGGAGGACCACCCCTGGCTGGCCCTTCTGGTCTTTCTCGGGGGCTTTTCCGGCTCGACGGGGATGGTGATCGTCTCGGCCGTGGCCCTCTCGACCCTTATTCTCAACCATCTCCTGATGCCCCTCTTCCTGCGTCTTCGCCTTCCCGGCGAGGACTTCTCCGGAACGCTTCTCAACCTCAAACGGCTCGGAATCGTCGTCGTAATCCTTCTGGCCTATGCTTTCTACCGGGTCGCGGGGGAAATGGCTCTGGTCAACATCGGGATCATTTCCTTTGTCGGCGCCGCCCAGTTCGCCCCTGCTCTGCTGGGCGGCCTGTTCTGGAAGCGGGCCAACCTCAAGGGGGCCTTTGCCGGCTTGTTGCTGGGTTTGTCGACGTGGTTCTACCTGATGGTCCTTCCCACCATGGCCCCAGGGAGCTGGCTCGAAGGCGCCATTTTGCAAAACGGCCCCTTTGGGCTGAGCTGGCTCCGTCCGGCAACCCTGTTCGGTCTCGAGGGATTGCCGTGGCTTCCCTATGTCCTCTTCTGCACTCTCTTGCTTAACGTCTGTTCCTTTCTGGCCTTTTCCCTGCTGAGCGAACCGAGTGAGGCGGAAAAAGAGCAGGCGGACAGGTTCGTCGATGTGTTCGCGCCGCTCGCGAGGCCCGAAACGCTCCAGCGGATCGCCAAGGCCCCTTCCGTAGTGGAATTCGTCGATCTGATGACCAAGTTCATCGGGGAAAAACGGACCCACGAAACCATAGCGGACTTTCTGGAGGATCAGGAGATCGACGCCAGGGGAAGTCTTAGCGAAGGAGAGCTCTCCCGCCTGAAGCGCTTTGCCGAAAAGACCCTCGCCGGTTCGGTCGGGGCTGCGCCGGCCCGGATCATCATCGACAACTACCTGGCGAGCAAGGGCAGCCGGATGGAGGAGGTATTCGACATCTTCGGGTCGGTCACCATCAGCCACCGTGCGGGGCGCGAACAGCTCGGAGTGCTCCACGAGGCGGCCCGCCGGGTCGCCAGCGGCGGCGACCTGCAGAGCATTCTTGACAGCATCCTCGAACTCCTGCAACAGCAGTTCAGGCTCGACCTCTGCGTGATCCGCATACTGGACGAAAAGAGGGCGACCCTTACAGTGCGCAGCTGGAGGGGGGTGGGTTCGGAGCGGCTGGGTCTTGTCGACCGGAAACCGAGCATGGAGACCTATGTCGGCGAATGCTTTATCAACCAGACGACTGTTGTGGTCAACGACGCCGACTTTCTCGACAAGGCGGTTTCCGCTCAGGCGGTCCGACGGGAAGGGATCCAGGCTTTCACCCATGCCCCGATTGTCGTCGAGGGGAAAACGATCGGAGTGCTTTCGGCCTTTTCCAAGTCGGTAAAGGGCATCTTTGTCGGTGAATTCATGGAACTCTTCGCCAATCTGGCGGGACAGGTCGGAGTGGCGTGGCGCAATGCCCGCCAGACCGAAAGGCTCATTGCCGCCAGGGAACGGGACCGGGAGCTGGAAATCGCCCGGGATATTCAGCAGGGCCTTCTGCCGACCCGGACGCCGGATATCCGTGGAATTTCCCTGGCCGGCACCTGTCTTCCGGCTCAGGAGGTCGGCGGCGACTATTACGATTTTCTCCCCACCGGGCCCGATTCCGTCGATCTGCTCATCGCCGACGTTTCCGGGCACACGGTCGGCGCCGCCTTCATCATGACCGAGGCCCGTACGTTTATCAGGGCCAGGGCGCAGGAACTGGCCAGGCCCTGCGCCATTTTGAGCGCCCTCAACGCCTTCAGCTACGAGGACCTCTCCCGGGCCGAGTTGTTCATCACCATGTTCTACGCCAAATACCATGCCCCGAGCAGGGCCCTTTTCTTCGCGAGCGCTGGTCACAATCCTCCTCTCCTCTCGCGAAAAGCTGCCGACACCTGCGAGCGGCTGGATGCGGAAGGGCTGATTCTGGGAATCAAGCCCATTGTCGATTTTGAGGAGAAGAAGGTGCGGCTGCGCCAAGGGGACGTTTTGCTCTTCTACACCGACGGCATCACCGAGGCCGAAGACCATGGCGGCAACTTCTTCGGCGAGGAGCGGCTCTGCGTCCTGCTGCGGGAGCATCGGGACCTGGAGCCGCCGCAACTCATCGAGAGGCTGTTGGAAAGTGTTCGTCGCTTTACGGGGGGAAGCTCTTTCAAGGACGATCTCACCCTCGTGGCGATGCGGGTGGAAGAATAGCAGCGGTGCGTTTTGAACTGGAATTCACTTGGCTGGAATGATGATGGTGGTCATGAGGCGAGCGAGAATCTCTTCCCGGTTGGCAAAAAACAACCATTTTCCGCCCGAATCCACCACCGGGAGAGAGTCAAGGTGGAATTTCTGCATCTTCTCCAGTACTTGTCGCACAGAATCATCAGCGTTGGCGGTATTGTGATTTACGCCGATGATTCTGTTCCGGAGTTCACTGTAATTTATTGAACACCAGTAGCAGGATGACGATAAAAACGGGCCAGACGAGTTTGGTGATGAGAGGAATCCAGTCTCTTATGGCGCTCTCCTTCTCCATACCGAGCTCCATGTCTTCTTTGTACGCTGCTTGATATTCATTTACCACAGGAGTCCCTGGTTTCAATTTGCAGAACTCCGATCGGACGAAAAAGGTACGATCTTCACCAACTCACCGGTATCTTTTCGGAGGAGTGATGCGGATGGCGCCCAAAAAGGTAGAATTTATATTGTCTCGAGCCGAACGCCGGATGTGTTTCTTCGCTGAATTCTCCTCTTACTTCCACGTCACAACCATGCCGAACCGCAAGGGAAAAGACTGGGCCATCGCCGATCTGCTCGATCTTGAATATTTTCTCGTTCAGGATGCCGAGGTCGATGAGGCGATATTGACCCGCAGAGATCGGGAGATCTATCGGACCGGGCTGGCAGATACTGCTCCAAGATCGCGTCGCGATCTGCTGCGGCATTGGCTTGATCTGCGACGCGAAGCGGTCCGCACCGGGCGGACGGCACCGCTGCCCAGCGAATGGGTGCCCTCTGTTCTGCGAACAACGACTCTGCTGTTGTTTGTCCTGGGCGGTCTGCTCGGTGTCGGCTTGGCCTGGGGGGTTCTGAGCTATTCCGGGGATCGGCCCATCAATCTGTTTACTGCCCTCGGCCTGCTGGTTGCCCTTCCTTTATTCTTTTCGCTCCTTTCTGCCGTACTGCCGGTCTGGCGCCTGGCGATGCGGGGCAATCCCTCCGGCCTCTTCGGCGGCTGGCTGGCCGGAGAGCTGCTGAACCGTTTCAGCCGCCTGGCCTGCGCCCTGCTCGGCGATCGCGATAACGGCCGGAGCCGACTGGCCCTGGCCCAGGGGTGGGGCAACTTGCGCGGACGTAGCGGATTGTATTCCGGCATCATGGGCTGGCTGGCTTTTGGTCTGATGCAGTTTGCCGCCCTGGGGTTTTCCCTGGGCGTGCTGCTCACCGTGCTGCTTCGGGGCTGGATCGCCGATCTCGCCTTCAGCTGGCAGACCACCACCCGTCTGTCTGTCGAACAGCTCCACCGATTTGTCGAGGCGATGGCTCGCCCCTGGGCCGCTCTGGCGGAGCCGCCTCTGTCCCATCCCACCTTCGAACAGGTGGCGGGCTCCCGCGTCTATCTCAAGGAAGGGCTGCAGCATCTGTCCAGCGCCGACCTTCAGTCCTGGTGGTATTTTCTTCTTTGGGCCATCGTGATCTACACGGTGCTGCCCCGTCTTCTGCTGCTGGGCGCCGCTCTGTTCGGCGGCCGTCATGCCCGACGGCGGCTGTCCTTCCAGGATGTCCGCTGCGAGGCTCTCATCCGCCGCATGCAGCATCCGCAGATACAGATCGGCAAAGATGACCGGTTATCCGAGGAAGAACACGCGCAGGAGCTGATTCTGCCCGACGAAATCCGACAGGATATGACCCGGCTGCGCGCCCTGGTGCCCGAAGAGCTCCTCGCGGGAGCCGCTTCGGAGCATTGGCAGAGTGAAATTCAGCGGGAATTCAATGCCTCCGTCGAGGCGATCGCCCCCGTGAAGCTTGATGAGGAGGAGGACGCCGGCCTGCTCCGACCTCTGAGCGGGGAGTCAGATCAAGCTGCCGTACTACTGGTGCTGGAAGGCTGGCAACCCTGCATCACGGCCACCCTCGAATATCTCAAGGCCCTGCGCCGCCTGCTGGGCAAGGACCGGTTACTGGTAGTGGCCCTGGTCGGGCGGGAAAACAGCGAGCGCTGGCGAGAGCCAACACCCGAACTTGAATTCGCCGTATGGCGCAGTCGTCTGGCGGCGCTCGGCGATCCCTGGCTGCGGGTTCACAACTGGGAAGGGTCTGCCAGTGAGTGACGTGCCTGTATTTGCAGTGGTGGGCCATCCAAACGAAGGCAAATCTTCGGTGGTGTCCACCCTGACGGAAGACGATAGCGTACCGATCAGCGCCGTGCCCGGCGAGACGCGCCAATGCGTCACCTATGCCATCACGGTCGATGGTGAAACCCTTGTGCGCTTCGTCGATACCCCCGGATTTCAGATGCCGCTGCAGACCCTGCGCTGGATGCGGGACTTCAGCGGCCCGGCCGAGCGCATGGTCGAGGAATTCATCCGCACCCACCGGGGCGATCCCCGCTTCAAGGACGATTGCGAACTGCTGCGGCCGGTGGCAAAAGACGCCGGAATCGTCTACGTGGTGGACGGCTCGCGGCCCCTGCGCCCCAATGACGAGGCGGAGATGGAGATTCTGCGCCTCACCGGCCGGCCGCGGCTGGCGGTAATCAACCCGAAGGTTGACGAGACTGCCTATATTCAGCAGTGGAAGGCGGCCTTCGGCAAAACCTTCAATGTCACCGTGCTATTCAACGCCCACCGCGCCACCTTCCTGCAGCGTATCGCCCTGCTGCAGTCTCTGCAGCACATCGAACAGGACTGGGGCGTCCCCCTGGCACGGGTTGTCGCGGCTCTCAAGGAAGACTGGCTCGGTCGCCTCGATGCCTGCGCCGACGCCATGCTCACGCTGTTGACCAAGGCTCTGACCCTCTCGCTCAGCGGCACCAGCCCGGGCGAGGACTCCCTGGCACACAAACAGCAGCGCGACAATCTGATCGCCGCTTTTCAGGACAAGCTCGCCGGCCTCGAACGCGATTGCCGTCGAGAACTCAAGAGCCGCTTTCTGCACAATTTGTTCAATGCCGATCTCGCCGCCGAGACGGTGGCGGCCCAGGATCTTTTTTCTGAAGAAACCTGGCAGGTGCTGGGGCTTACGCGCAAGCAGTTGACGATCGCCCTGGCTGCCACCGGCGCCACGGTGGGCGCCGCCATTGACGGCGCGGCCGCCGGCATCACGTTTGGCGTCTTCACCGTCGGCACCGGTCTGGCCGGGGGGATCGCCGGCTGGACGGGTACCCGGCCCCTGTCGCGTCTCAAGGTCGATCTCGGCCCCTTTTCGCGGGAAATCGGCGGCTGCCGCATCCAGGTCGGCCCCCTGCGCAATCCGCAATTGATGTTCGTGCTCCTTGACCGGGCGCTGATCTATTTCCAGTGCGCCAGCAACTGGGCCCATGCCCGCCGGGAAGAGGCCTCCATCACCCTGACCGAAGGGAAAAGGGGGGTAACCTCGGGATGGGACGGCGAACGCCGCCGACTCTTCGAGAAATTCCGGATGTTCCTGCAGAAAGGGCAACCGGACAGGGCCAACGAACTGCGGCCCAGCCTGCACCAGATCCTCATCCGGACCATGGAGAAGGAGTTAGGGGAGGTAAATCAGTGACATTTTATCTGAACCGCAAAAGATCAATCTGGACGGCGGCAGTTGCGGTGCTGATCGTCCTCACCCTTTTCCCCGCCTCGAGAAGGCTTCTTTACGAAAGACATTTTTTCAGTACTGTCGATTCGGCAGCGACAGAATACGTTGATCAGGGATTGAAGCGTGCGGGGACGGCTTTTGTCATGGCACGGACTTTTAACGCGATCGTCTCCGTAGTCCAGGAGAGTGAACTGCAGTTGGAACCGGCCGGCGTCGGCGTGTCGTTGGCCCTGGGGCAGGCACTTGATCCAGTCAATGACCTGGTTGAAAGCTTTTCCTGGGTCATGCTGGTGAGTTTGACCTCGCTCGGGATCCAGAAATTCCTCATTCAGATCACACCCATGTTGAGTGTTCAGATTCTTCTGCCGTTGGCACTGCTGTCTTTCCTGGCGGGTTTGTGGCTCTCTGCCGAACGACGCGCTAATTTCACGCAACTCGGCAGGGTTCTGCTGTTCTCAGCGATATTGCTGAGGTTTGCCGTCCCCGCAATGGCGTACCTCAATCACCAGGTGTACGTGGCGTTTCTGGAAGATCGGCATGATCAGTCCATTGAGGTGCTGGGACATAGCATCTCCGAATTGGAGTCCCAGCGCCTGAATGGAGTTCCAGAATCCTCAGACAAGGAGAGATGGTGGAAATCGATGTCCAATCTAGCAGGGATGTCGGACGTCAAAGAAAATCTTGAGGCGATTAAGAAGACGGCACTGGAAATGATCGACAGGATTGTTGATCTCATCGTCGTTTTTGTCTTGAGTACGATGGTCCTCCCTCTTCTGTTTTTATGGGGCGTGGTCAAGTTGGGCAGGCTGATTTTCAGTCAAGGCTTCAGCGTCGTCACAAGAGACAACAGGGTGGGGGAAAATGAGTTCTAATCAGCAGATGGGGTTTCCCTTTTCTGATCATGCATGAGTGTCGCTTGCCTCCAGAGCATAAAAAGGCCACCCTCGAATAAGGTGGCCTTTGATCGTTCTGAATTCGGAGACGCTTCTTCTGCCGCCGCTCGCATTTGCAAGACCTGGGGCAAGAATAAATCGCGCCGCTCGTTCGACATCATGCCCTGAAAGCAATACAATTTCAGTATGCCGCCGGTTGACAGTGCCGAGGGTGCGGTAGGGAATATCCAGGATGATTCCGGTCTCAATCATTGCCACCATAACGCTGCTCTACTTTGGCCTGTTGTTTTCGGTAGCCTTCTATGCCGACAAAAAACGGGAGGCAGGGCAAAGCTTCATATCGAACTCTTACATCTACGCCCTTTCCCTGACCGTCTATTTCACGGCCTGGACCTTCTATGGCAACGTCGGGCGGGCCGCCACCAGCGGCCTGGACTTTCTTGCCCCTCAACTGGGCTCCAGCCTGATGGTCTTTACCTGGTGGTTTCTGCTGCGCAAAATAGTGCGGGTCAGCAAAGAGCAGCACATTGTCACCATTGCCGACTTCATTTCCAGCCGCTACGGCAAGTCGGTCCTTCTGGGGGCTATCGTCACCATCTTCTCGGTGCTCGGAGCCCTCCCTTACATCGCCCTGCAGCTCAAAGCCGTTACCCGATCTTTCGAATTGCTCTCCACCACGGCGCTCGCCGGCGGCCCGGTCCGGGCCTTACAGGCGCCGGTACCCTCTTTCGATACGGGAATCGTCGTCGCCCTATTTCTTGGACTTTTCGGGGTGCTCTACGGCGCCAGGCATCTGGATGCCTCCGAGCGCCACGAAGGGCTGGTGGCTGCAATCGCGGTGGAGTCCATGGTGAAGCTCACGGCCATGTTCGCCGCAGGACTTTTCGTCACCTTCGGGCTCTTCGACGGCCCCGCCGACATCTTCTCCCGCTTTGTCGCCGTGTTTCCCGATCGGACCCATTTGCTGAGGCTCGGCACCGAACCGACTCACTACGCAACCTGGTTCACCCTCTCCTTCACCTCCATGATGGGTGTCATGCTTCTTCCCCGTCAGTTCCACATCATGGTCACCGAGAACACCCGGGAGGAACACATCATCGATGCCATGTGGAGATTCCCGGCCTACATGTTTCTGATCAACCTGTTCATCATCCCCGTCGCGCTGGGCGGTCTCCTCCTCCACGGGGGCGATACCACTTACGCCGATTACTTTATCCTCCTCATCCCTCTCGAAACCGGGCATCCCGTCCTGGCCATGTTGATTTTCATCGGCGGATTCTCGGCTTCGGCGGGGATGGTGATGGTTTCTTCCGTGGCCCTTTCCAACATGATCCTCAATCACCTGGTCATGCCGCTTATCCTGAAACTGAAAACAGGGGCAAAAGACCTTTCGGGAATCCTCATCAACATCAAGCGCCTTGGGATCGTGGTGGTCGTTTTTCTGGGCTTTTTTTACTACCGGTTTTTCGGTGAAACCTATGCGCTGATAAATATCGGTCTCGCTTCCTTTGTAGCCGTAACCCAGTTCGCTCCCTCATTTATCGGCGGCCTTTACTGGAAGAGGGCCAACCGCCGGGGGGCTGTCATGGGGCTGATCCTCGGCTTCGTGGTCTGGTTTTATACCCTGCTCATCCCCTCCTTTGTACGCACCGGGTGGATGCCCGACGATATCCTGGCGCATGGTCCTTTCGGGCTGGAACTGCTCCGACCCCTGGCATTGTTCGGCCTGGACGGTTTCGATATGTGGACCCATTCGTTGTTCTGGACCCTTCTCTTCAACATCGGCGCTTTTTCGATTCTCTCCGTTTTCACCGGTGCAGAGGCAGCGGAAAAGGAGCAGGCAGACAAGTTTGTTGATATTTTCGTCCCCCGGCAGGAAACCCCGCACCTCCAGAGGATCAGCAAGACGCTGACCGTTATGGAGTTTGTCGAGCTCATGGCCAAATTCATCGGGGAAAAACAGGCCCGTGCAGCCATTGCAGAGTATCTCGGCGATGCCGAAATCGATGAGCGGGGAAGCCTGTCGGAATTCCAACTTCCCGACCTTAAGCGCTTTACCGAAAAAACTCTGGCCGGCTCGGTCGGCGCGGCTCCGGCTCGTATCATCGTCGATAACTACCTCGCCACCCGGGGGAGCAAAATGGAGGATGTCTTTGACATTTTCGGCTCCGTCACCATCAGCCGCAAAGCCGGCCGGGAGCAACTGGGGGTGCTGCATGAAATCACCCGCATGGTGGCGGGCAGGGCCGAACTGCAAAGCATTCTGGACAATATCCTGCATCTCTTCCGCCAGCAGTTCAAGCTCGACCTCTGCGTCATACGGATGCTGGATCAGGAGCGAGGGGTCCTGGCGGTGAGAAGTCAAAAGGGAATGAGTTCAGAGCACCTCGGTGAGTCCGACCGGCAGCTGAATAGGGATTCCTACGTAGGAGAGGCGTTTCTGATGAATTCGGTCATTGTGGTCAACGATACCGATTTCATGGAGAAACCCGTCCCGGCTATGCTCGTCCACCGCGAAGGAATAAAGGCATTCGCCCACGCTCCCATCACCATCGAAGGAGACCCGGTAGGAGTGCTTTCGGCTTTCTCCCGGTCCGCCAAAGGGATTTTTTCCGAAGAGTTCATAGAGCTTTTCCAAAGCATGGCAGGCCAGGTCGGCGTCGCCTGGCGCAACGCCAGCCAGACTGAGAGACTTATCGAAGCCAGGGAAAAAGAGCGGGAACTGGAGATTGCAAGGATCATCCAGAGCGGCCTTTTGCCTTCAACCGTACCGGAAATAGAAGGGATATCCCTGGCGGGAATCTGTGTTCCGGCCAAAGAGGTCGGAGGGGATTACTATGACTTTCTCCCCCGAAGCGACGGGTCTCTGGATATGGTGATCGCCGATGTATCCGGACACAATGTCGGGGCATCCCTCATCATGACCGAAACCCGAACCTTCATTCACGCTCGGCTGGAAAGCTTTCACAGCGCAGCCGAAACAGCCGCCGCCCTGAATTCCTTCCTCTACGAGGATCTGACCCGCGCCGAACTTTTCATTACCATGTTTTATCTGAAGTACCATACCGAAATCCGGAAACTTTCCTTTGCCAATGCCGGGCACAATCCTCCCTTGATCTGGAGAGCCCAATCCCGGAGCCTGGAATTCCTGGACGCTGAAGGTCTTATTTTCGGGATCTTGCCTCGGGTCGACTTTGAGGAGAGATGGGTGCAGTTGCACCCCGGGGATCTTCTGTTGCTTTACACCGATGGGATCATCGAGGCCGAAAACAGCGAGGGTTCTTTTTTTGGAGAAAGCCGGCTGGCTGAGGTGCTTGAAGAGCACCATGACCTTTCACCGCAGGAGATTATCGATACCCTGTTGTCCCGGGTCAGGCTGTTTACCGGAACAAAGGCCTTTAACGACGATGTCTCCCTGGTGGCCATGCGGGTGCTCCGATAGGAAGTAAAATCAGTTCGGCATCATGCTTGAGAGCACAATGATCCCGGGGGGACCCATTCGGTCATATTTGTCAAAAAGCCTGTTGAATGCAATCCGTTCCGAGGGGAGAGCTGCAGGGGTCAGGAGAGGCGCCGAGGGTCAGGGTTCGACATTCGGACTTTCTGCGGGGACCTGGACCGTTTCCTCCGGGGCGTCTGTCGCCTTCTCCCGCAGGCGGCCGAAGGAGCAGAAGATCCCCAGGACGCACAGGGCGCAGAAAGCCAGCAGGGCGGCGTGCATGCTCTGGAGAAAGGCGGGGAGAGTGGCGGTGGTTACCGCGTGGCCGCCCATGAGGAAGGAAAAGATGACAGTGATGATGGTCATGCTGCTCAGCATGCCCAGGGTTCGCATGGTGGAGTTGAGTCCGGAGGCGACCCCCAGTTGGCGGGGTTCGACGCTGCCCATGATGACGCTGGTGTTGGGGGAGGAAAACAGGGCGAAGCCCATGCCGAGAAAGGCCAGGATGGCCATGATCACGCTCAGGGGGGTGGTTTCGGAAATGCCGGTGGCAAGGCCGAGGCCGATGGCGCACAGGGTCATGCCCACGGTCGCCACCCGGGCCGCTGGAAAGCGGTCGGCCAGCCGGCCGCAGGCCGGGGAGAGCAGGGTCTGGGCGACCGGCTGGATGATGAGGACGCTGCCCGCGGCCGATGGGCTCATCCCCTTGACGTATTGCAGATAAAGGCTGAGAAAGAAGGTCACCCCGAAGGTGGCGGCGTAGTTCAGCAGAGCGGCCAGGTTGCTGAACGCGAAAACTTTGTTGCTCCGCAGCAGGGCGATGTCGAGGATGGGATATCTCGTCCTCGCTTCCACCGCGAGAAATAGGAAAATCCCGACCAGCCCGCCAGCCAGCAGGACCCCGGCCCAGACCCCGCGGTCGAGATTGGAGGCGCCGCTGATCAGGAGGAGGATGGCGCCGGCGTAGAGCAGGCTCCCAAGCCAGTCGAAGGGCTCCCCCTTCGCTTCCGCCCATTCGTCTCGGATTTTGGCGCGGCTGATGAAAAAGACTGCCGCCCCCAGGGGAACGCACAGGTAGAAGAGGGAGCGCCAGCCGAGAGCGGCCACCAGTGCGCCGCCGATGAACGGCCCGCAGGAGATGCCGGCGTAGACGCTGGCGACGGAGATCCCCAGCGCTTTTCCTCTCTCCCGCGGCGGGAAGATGGAAACGACGATGGCGACGGTCGTGGCCATCACCATCGACCCGCCCATCCCCTGCATAAAGCGCAGAGCGATCACGGATTCGATGGACCAGGCCTGGGAGATGAGGCCGCCGGCTATGGTGAAGACGGCGATGCCGGTCTGGAAGATGCGCCGGCGGCCGTACAGGTCGGCCAGGCGTCCCATGGCCAGCAGGAAGATGGAGGCCGACAGCACGTACGACGTCACCACCAGCCCCAGCTGCATGGCGCTGGCGCCGAACTCCCGCCCGATGGAAGGCAGGGCAATGCCGACCGCGGACATCATGAACGGCATGAGGAAATGCGCGGTGCAGACGACGAACAGGACGGCCGTTCGGGAGATCGCCGCCTTCTCCTGGTTTGGAGCCATGCAGAGCCTTTCACCTTTTTCGTGGTATCGTTTTACCCCGGAAGGGTGAACCACTCTACCACAACATCACCTACCGTTTCGAGTTTTTGAATCTCTGCGCAAAGGCATCAGCCACCTTTTCTTGACCAAATCTGGTGATCAGCGATTCCAGGCCGATTTCCATCTCGCACTGCTTTGCTGTTGGCACGTCTTCGACCTCTTCTTCCCACTCGGCGTAGGTCAGGGCCCCACAGCGGCAGACCTGGACGCATAAGGGCTCCGTGAGCGTCGGGTCGTCCTCGCACATATCGCATTTGAGCGGTATCCCCGAATCGGGCTCCTTGAACAAGTCACGCGCCGGGCAGGAAACGCTGCAGAAGCTGCACTGGGTGTATTCCTTGCCGTTGATCGTATACGAATGTCGGCCGCTGCATTCGGCCGGCGTGTAATCTCCGGCCCGTATCGGAACGTACACATCATTCAGCAAGTCCATAACCACCCGGATCCGGGACCTTTCCGGGTTGATGCTGCTGTATTTCGGCTTGGCGTGATGGGCGGAACAGGCCAGTTCGCAGGCTCGACAACCGATGCATTTGTCAAGATTGACCTTTATTTCTTTAACTGTCTTCGTATTCAACCGATCGCTCACGGGTACCACCTCCTATCTCTGGTTTTCTTATTTTCCCGCCGAAGTCTCTTGCAGGAGAGGGGCTTCTTCATCCGTCCAGATCCCCCTCTTTATGAAGTCTTCGCTCACGTAATCCAGACCCAAGCTGTCCAACGTCTGTTTAGCGGGTATTCCATCCCTGGACCAACCCTTGAATTCATAATAGGCGTCAAGATGCTTCTGTTCCATCTCGGGGTCGCGAATCTTCCAGTGATTTTCCGGCGGTTTTTCTTCAACTCTTCTTAAGCCTCGTCTTACATTGATGGCTCTCACCAGCTGCCGGTTTCTTCGGGCTATTTCCAATAGTCCGTCCGAGTCGAGTTCTATCCCGGTCGCCAGCGTTATGAATTTTGGCAGATTAAAAAGGTGATAGGGAGGCGACCCGCCAAATTGCCCTCTGAATGACGACAGCCAGGCACAGGTCCCGATGGCGTCATCGACGTAATGCATGGCCTCGTTCCAGTCACAGACATTGACCGACGCTTCGATCGGCATATGTTCACGGGGTTCCCATTCCATGAACCATTTCTTGAATTTTTCAGGCGCTGCATCCCAGTTCTCTACAAAGTTTTTCCTCTTCTCCAAATCTGCAATGGGCGCCTGGGGAAAGGACCCTTCAATCTGGGTGATATTCATCTTTTCACCGGTGCAGTACATCAGGTAGAAGGGGTAATTTATGACTCCCAGCTTCAGAGGCACCTGCTCGACTTTTTTCGTGGTGTTGTGATCGAATTCTTCCGCGCCCTTGCCGATCTGACGGGCTGCCTGGTAGACACCGTTGGCCAATACGTCTCCAATTCCTTCCCGGCGAACGATTTTTTCGAGAAGGTAGAAGAATCTCTCGGCACCGTCGGAGGGGAACCCCGGCAGGTCGTCGTCGGTCAGGATGCCGGCTTCATAGAGCTCGACGGCGAAGGCGAGGACTTGAGGGGTCGAGAAACCGTCCAATCCGTAGGCGCTCGTAAGTCCGAGGATGTTATAGTTGAAGTCGATTTCCTGATAGGCCGCCATGCAGTAGGTCAGCTTGTTGAAGCATTTCAGGAAGTATTTCTGACGCCCGGGGTAGGCAATCGTATAATGGCAGTCCTTCGGACAGTTGTAGCAGCCCGAGTCCCGGGTCCGCACCTCTTTCCACTTTTCAACCCATTTCGCTTCACGTTCTTTATTCCAGTAGCCCTTCCTCCGGGTACGCGCATTTCCCCAGGCAAAGTTGTCGACATGGAAACCTTCATTATGATCGTGCGCCATGGGGTCGCCGCAATTTTTGTTGTCGTGAATCTCCTTATAGTGGTTTTTGCACAGCTCCCACAGCTCGGCCGGTCGGGCGACATGGATGTCCCGGGTTCCTCGAACCGCGATCGCCTTCAGCCCCTTGGCCCCCATGACCGCGCCGACTCCATGCCGGGAAGCGCTGGAGTTGGCATGCTCGATGGTCGCCTGATAGACCCGGTTTTCACCGGCCAGGCCGATGGCGGCAACCTGGACCCGGGGGTCCTTCAGCTCCTGGCGAAGAAGCTCCGCGGTTTCCTGGCACCCTTTTCCCCTGAGATGGCTGGCGTCGCGGATTTCGACTTTGTCATTGTGTATAAATAAATACACCAGGCCGGAGGCCTGGCCCCGGATGACGATCTTGTCGTAACCGGCATGTTTCAGTTCCGGCCCCAGCCATCCTCCCATCAATGAATTGACATACAGGTTCGTCAGGGGGGAAAAGGTGCTGACGGAGGTTCGATTGGCGCCGGGGACGGGCGTGCCGTGAAAAAGGCCGGTGCTGAAGATGAGGAGGTTTTCGGGAGAAAAAGGGTCGACTTCGGGCGGAACCCTGTCCCAGAGGATCTTTGCGGCAGTGCCCTGTCCCCCCAGATGAAGTTCGGTCAGCCTCGGATCGGTTTTTACCCTCTCGACGGTTCCCTGGGAGAGATCGATTTCCAAATTAATCCCGGTCTCTGCGTACCTCATTTTTTTACCTCTTCGTTGTCGGTCAAAATTCCCCTCTTCACGAGGTCTTCGCGGACGTAATCCAGACCCAGTCCGTCCAGCGTCTCTCCGGTCGGAATGCCCTCCCGCGTCCAGCCCTGGAATTCATAGAATGCTTCAAGGTACTTCTGCTCCATCGCGGGGTCCCTGTCCGGCCAGAGGTCTTCCGACAGGTTCTCATCCCGTCTCCTCAGCCCTCTTCTGACATTGATGGCTCTGACCAGCTGCCGGTTCCTTCGGGCTATTCTCAACAGCCCGTCCGAATCCAGGTCCATTCCGGTGGCCAGCCAGATGAGCTTTGGCAGGTTGTGAAGGTGATAGGGGGGCCTTCCGCCGAACTGCCCCCGGAACGACGACAGAAGGGAGCACATCCCCAGGGCGTCATCCGCGTCATGCATGGCCCCGTTCCAGTCAGCGATTTCGGCAGCCGCTTCAACAGCGAGGGGTTGACCCGGTTCCCATTCCAGAAACCATTTCTTGAATTTTTCCGGAGCCGCATCCCAATTCCTTACGAATTCTTCTCTCTCCTTCCTGTCAGGAATGGGCATCTGGGGAAAGGAACCCTCGACCTGGGTGATGTCCATCGTCCCGCCGGTGGCATGCATGAGGAAATAAGAGTAATTGGGCATCTCCCGCTTGAGAGGCAGCTGCTCGATTCTTTTTGTGGTGCGATCGTATGCTTCCGCGCCCTTGCCTATCTGACGGGCGGCCAGATACAGGCCACTGGCCAACGCATCCCCGACCCCCTCCCGCCGTGCGACCTTCTCAAGGAGGTAGAGGAATCTGTCCTCGCCATCGGTTGGAAATTCCGGCAGGTCCTCGTCGGTCAAGATGCCGGATTCGAAAAGTTCAAGGGCGAAGGTGAGAACTTGCGGCATCGAGGATTCGTCCAGTCCGTACTCCTGCATGGCGGCAAGGAGGTCGTAATTGAATTTCAGATCTTCGTAGGCCGACATCGCATAGGCGAGCTTGCCGTAGCTTTTCAGGAAATATTTGCGGCCGCCAGGCAGGTAAAACGACCGATGGCACTCCTTCGGGCAGTTATAGCAACCCGTTCCTCGAAGAAGCTCGCTTTTATCAACGACCGTCTCCCGGATCTCTTCGAGTTCCTGGCTGTAATTTTCCCACTGAGTGGTAATACGCTCGCTTTCAACACGCACCTCCCACTCTTTTTCCATGTCTTCAAGCCAATAACCTTTTTCACGCTTGCTCGCATTGCTCCAGGGGAGATGATTGACGTGCCAGGAATCGTCCTCTTTGTTCAAAAAAAGATCCCCGCAGGACGGGTTGTCGTAAATTTCACGATATCGTGGGATGCATATCTGAAAAAGCTCGGCAGGTCGCGCAACCTGGATGTCCTTTGTTCCACGGACGGCGATCGCCTTCAGTCCTTTATCCCCCATGATCACGCCAACCCCCCGAGAGGCGCTGGAGTTCGCATGTTCGATGCTGGCCTGGTAGACCTTGTTTTCTCCGGCGACGCCGATGGCGGCCACCTGGACCTTGGGGTCCTTCAGCTCCTGCTGGATGAGGGCCGCGGTTTCGTGCGGGCTTTTCCCCTGGAGATGGCCGGCGTCCCGTATTTCCACCTTGTCATCGTGTATCCACAGATAAACCAGGCCGGGGGACTTGCCGCGAATGACGATCTTGTCGTACCCGGCGTGTTTCATCTCCGGCCCGAAGAAACCCTCGAATCCTGAATTGACATAAAGGTTGGACTGGGGACTGATGCTGCTGATACAGGTGCGGTTAGCGCCTGGAACAGGGGTGGCATCCAAAAGACCGGCGCTGAAGATGAGGAGATTGTCGGGAGAAAAGGGTTCCACCTCGGGAGGAACCCTGTCCCACAGGATCTCCGCGGCGGTACCATTCCCCCCGAGATGAAGGGCGGTCAGTTCCGGATCGGTTCTTAATCTCTCAATGTTTCCTCTGGTGAGGTCAACTTCCAGATTGAACCCTGTCTCTGCGTACCTCATAGGTCCTTCTCTCCCCGTGTGCCTGGATCCGTGCTCCAGTTGCATGCTTCGTTTTTTGCTTTCCCTGTTCTTTATTTCATACCATGAAATAGCATTTCATTTTATATCCATTTAAACCGGGCTCGCCTCCCGTGTCAAGGAAATATTTTTTCCCTCGCCAAGCCGATAGTTGACCTGGTTTGTCTCATATAAAACAATGGATTATATTTGCCGGAAGATAACAAAGGAAGAGGACGGAACGGTAAGACTTGAATGGGCGATTTGCGGAGCGACCCTCGCTGTCTGGGGCTATCCCCTATGGCCGAGATCGGAGGAGATTTCCTTGGCGCACGTCTTTACGAGACGTATCGTCTCGGCGATGCGCTCTTCGCTCTTCACCGTCATGGGCAGCGCCGCGCCGACGGCTGCGACCACTTCGCGGGCAGAGTTCCACACCGGGGCGGCGACCCCCCACACACCCTCTATCGCCTCTTCGAACTCCACCACGTGACCGCGATCGCGTATCTCGAGCAGCTTCCGGCTGAAGAGGGCGGGGTCGGTCACGGATTTCCGCGTGTAGGCATGCAGAGGGGCCTCCCGCAGAAGACGCTCCTGTTCGGAGGGTTCAAGGTGGGCCATGAGGGTCATTCCAAGCATGCCGTAGTTGGGGGGGTCCCGACGCCAGCCGATGTCGGCGGCGAGCCTCACGGGCCCTTCCCCTTCGCGCTTGTCGAGGTAGACGAGAAGGTCTTCCATCAGGGTGCCGAGGAGCACCGTGGCCTGAGCCCTGTTGCGCAGCTCGATGAGGTGGGGGCGGGTTATCGTCCCGAGGTCGAGCGATCCGAGTGCCGATGCGCCGAGCGCCGAAGAGGCAAGTCCGAGGAAGACCGAGCCGAGCCGGTAGCGTCCGTCATTCTTGTCCTGGATGACGTACTTTTGGCTTTGCAGGGTGGAGAGAATGCGGAAGAGGGTGGGTTTGGAGAGACCGGAGGCCTTGGTGAGCTCATCGAGGGAGAGTGTTCTGCGCTCGCGGGAGAAGATATCGAGCACCGAGAGAGCTCTTTCGATCGCCCGAATATTGTACCTGTCCTCGTCTTTAGCGGGTTTCTGGGACACACTCTTTGTCATCTTCAAAATTCTACCCTTCCTGCCAGCGGTTGTCCGGTTTCAAGAATGATGCACTCGCAAAAACTCAGAGGATGGCGACGCCATCAAGAAATAGCATTTCATCGGGGCCGACGCCACCTTTTTGTGGAATCGATCCTGGCTCGGTCGGCACTCAGGGGGGAGGGTCTTCAGGAGTAAAGAGACGTTTCTCTAGCAAAACCGGTGCAGGAGCTTCCTGCCCCCTCTAACCAAGACGCTCGAAAGCCTTGACGATGTCGATCCGGGAAACCACGCCTACCGGATGCCGGTTCTGATCGACGATAATGATGCGCTTGATCTTTTTTTCCAGCAGCTCCTGGGAGAGCTCCCGCAGGGGGGCATTGTCCCGGGCGGTGATGGCGGGGGAGCTCATGATGTCCGCGGCCGTCCCTCCCGGGCTTTGGGATGCCCCGGACCTCGGCAGGATCACCTGTTTCAGCCTGGCGACCAGGTGGGGCTGTGGGTTGATTTCGTAGAGGATGATGTCCGACTCGGAGACGACCCCGAGAACGCGGTTCTGTTCATCGACGACCGGAAATCCGCTGATGCCGCTTGCGCTCATGAGTCGCCGCACTTCCTCCACCGGGGCGGCCGGAGCGATTGACTTCACCGCTCGGGTCATGATGTCCCGGGCGAGAGGGCCTTCCGCATCGCTGTCCAGAGCCAGCGGAGGGGCTTCCGGATGCCGCAGGCGGCCGGTATCCAGGGCAATCACCGTGCGCACCGCCAGGGTATAGAGCAGCCCGCCAAACGCCCAGATCCCCAGGCCGATCATGACCTCCTGCAGGGAAGGCATGTATTCATGGATTTCATGGAGGGTGTCGGGAATGAAGCCGGGTACGATCAGCCCCATCCCCTTTTCGATCCAGATGCCGATGAAAATCAGCCCGCAGCCGATATTCAGGGTCAGGAGTCTCTCCCGGGTCCGCGGCAACAGAAACAGCAGGAAGCCGACGGTATTGAAGGTCATCGCCGTCCAGATCCAGGGGGTCAGCCTGGAATAACCGTGGTACCCCTGATACAGGTACCGCATCGGCGCCAGATGAGCCGTGTTCGAGTAGTATTCCTTGAAAATCTCCGCAAACATCAGGAAGAGGTTGATCGCCATGGCATAGGCGATGATCTCCGCCAGTTTGAAAATCGCCCGGTCGCGCACCTGGAAATCCATGACCCTGCGCAGGACCTGGAAGATGATGATCATCAGGGCCGGCCCGGCGCAAAAGGCCGAAGCGAGAAAGCGCGGCGCAAGAATAGAGGCGTTCCAGAAAGGGCGGGCCGGAAGGCCGTTGTAGAGGAAGGCCGTGACGGTGTGAATGCCGATGGCCCAGGGGATGGAGAGCAGGATCAACGGGATCACGATGCGCTTGTCGGGCTCCCGGCCAAAATAGGTGCAGCCGCCTATATAGCTTGCCACCGTCAGGTTGAGCAGCAGGTAGCCGTTGAGCACCAGGATGTCCCAGGCCAGAACCGAGGAGGGAAAGTTCATCCGCCCCAGCCCCGGCAGCAGGTGCCAGAGCCGGTCAGGACGTCCGACATCGACCAGGACGAACATTATCGCCATGATGACGGCGGTGACGGCGAGCAGTTCCCCGAAGGCGACGATCTTCTTGATCGCCTTGAAATGGTAGAGGTAGGCGGGGATCACCAGCAGGACCGCGGCGGCCGCCACCCCGACCAGAAACGTGAAGTTGGAAATATAGAACCCCCAGGAAACATGGTCGCTCATGTGGGTGAGGGCCATTCCGTGCAGCAGCTGGGCGCCATAGGTCGCCAGGCCGAGGAGAGCCAGGCAGGTCAACCCGATCATCCAGGCATAAAAGGCCGCTCCTCCCACGAACAGGACTTCGTACAGTCCTTTGAGGAAGTGGCGAAGCTCAGATTTTCGCTCTCCGATAACCTGCATCGCCTTCACACTCTCAATCGTTGCCCGGGCTGGCCAACTGCCGCGACTCTCAGAGTTTATCGACGATGAACTCCGGAAACAGTGTGGGGGATTTGGCCACGCTGGAAATTCTCAGCGATTTCAGCCGGTCGTAATACCGGGTGAGATGGTTCAGGGTGACCGGCCCGGGCACGGCGCCGCGTCGCTCCGCCGCAGCCAATCCGGCCCGGCGGCCAAACACGAAGATATCCAGCAGCGAGTTCCCCATGGCCCGGTTGCGGCCGTGGATGCCGCCGGCCGCCTCCCCGGCGACAAAGAGGTTGTTCACCGTCGATTCGCTCTGCTCGTCGATGAGGATGCCGCCGTTCTGGTAATGCAGGGTGGGGTAGATCAGCAGCGGCCGCCGGGTGATATCGATTCGGACCCGTCTGAACTGTTTGAAAAGGGAGGGAAAGCGTTTCTTCAGCATCCCCTTCTCCAGCAGCTCTTCCAATACCGGGATATCCAGCCAGACTCCGACCTTGCCGGAAGGGGTGCGGACTCCCCGGCCCCCCTCGACCTCGCGGATGATGGCCGCGGCGACGAGATCGCGGGTTTCCAGCTCGTTGACGAAGCGTCGTCCCTCGGCGTTGACCAGGTGGGCCCCCAGGCTGCGGATGGCCTCGGTGACCAGCACCCCGACCATATGATCGGGGAACATCACCCCGGTCGGATGGTACTGGAAGGAGTCCATCCCCTCGATGCCGGCGCCGGCACGGTAGGCGAGGACGACCGCATCGCCGGTGGCGCCGAAATTGTTGGAGGTGGGGAAGCCCTGGTTGTGCAGGCGCCCGGCCCCTCCGGTGGCGAGAATGACCGCTCTGGCCTGAACCGCCAGATGGCGCCGCCGCCCCAGGTCGTAGAGGATGGCGCCGTTGCAGGCCCCGGCCGCATCGGTGGTCAGTTCCACCGCCGGGGAGAATTCCAGGATTTCGATGCGGCCGCTCTTGCGCATCTCATCCTTCAACACCTTCATGATGTTCAATCCGGTATGGTCGCCGATGGACAGAATCCTGGGTGCGGAGAGTCCACCGGCCTTTTTCGTCGCCAGGTTCCCCAGGGCGTCACGGTCGAAGTTGACGCCGATGTCGAGCAGCCACTTGACGATGTGAGGACCGTCCTCCACCAGGGCTTTGACCAGGGGCGCCTTGCCGGCAAAGCCGCCGGCGACCATGGTGTCGGCAAAATGCCTGAGGGGGGAATCCTCTTCCGCCACCGAAGCCTGCATCCCTCCCAGGGCCATGATGGTGTTGGAATTGCCCAGACGCAGTTTGGTGGCCAGCAGAACCCTTGCCCCCAGGCTTTCGGCAAACAGCGCGGCGGTGACTCCGGCCCCGCCGCCTCCCAGCACCAGCACGTCGGTCGTGAATTCCGGCTCAAGATTGATCCGGGCATGATCCAGGTCGCTGAAGGACTCCAGCAGGTCGGCCAATTCATGGGTCACCCGGTCGCCCTTGTTGGCTCCCACCCTCAAGTTTCGGAAAGCGGCATCCTTGTAATCGGGATGATAGGTTTTCAGCAGATGGTCGCGTTGCTGCTCCTCAAGCCGGGGCAAACTCTCGGCCCTACGCCGCTGCCGGGTGGAATGCACCAGCTCCAGAGACTTCAACAGATCGGCAGGATACATGGGAGCCCCTCCTTCAAGAGTCGAGAATCTTGCGGCAATAGGCCTCGAGCCCGGCCCGGTTCAGCGCCGCGACTTGCGTGAATTCGCGGTCCGCGGGCAGCGCGGCCATCTGCTCCAGGCGTTTGGCGAGATTGGGCGGCAGCGGCCGCTGGCGGGCGCAGGAGCGCTGGATGTAGAGGCCGACGTACTGGGGTGCGATGCTTTTCGGACACCTGGAGGCGCAGAGGCCGCACATGTGACAGTCCATGACCCTGTCGGCGGTCGATTCATACCCTCCTTCCTTGGCGGTTTTTACGAAGCCAGCCACGTCGATCCATTCCGGACAGATATTGCACGCCTTGCAGTCGTTGCAGGCCGTCAGCTCCGGATAGTGACCGGCCAGCTCCTGCAACGGATTGGTCATCCTCTCCATGTCGTAGCGCGCCATTCGGGACGGGAAGTAGGGGAGCATGATGACGTTCATCCCCTCGGCGACCACCGTCTGGCAGCCCAGCCCGAACCTGACCCGCTGCGCCCCGGCCTCCAGGTAGGCGACCGTGCAGGCGCCGCACAGACCCGACAGGCAACCGATCCCCCGCTTCACGTCATGCCCCGTATCCCAGAGCGCCTCGATCACCGTCAAGCCCTCGGGAACCTTGATTTTCCGCCCTTCCAGTTCGATGGTCAGCATGGTTCCTCCTCTCGCGGCATGTTAGTGATTTCTTAACTTTACCAGAGTTTCTCAGGAATTAACCGACTGCATTGCAATAAGCCAATCATTTCGACTCCCCAGCCGGATCAAGTCCCTCTTCTCCTGTTTTTACCTTTGACGTTTTGCTCCCGCCCCGCTAACTTAATCTTTTCGTTGTCATTTGAATTAAATCTCACTTCCCTTATGCCGACATGACCTTATCATCCAAACCGGAAGCCTCACCCCTGCGCGTCGTCCTGCTCCTTTGCGCGGCCGAGATCCTGAGCATGACCGGCTTCGCAACCTGGCCCGCGCTCCTTCCCGTGCTCAGGGCCGAATGGAGCCTCACCAATTCGGAGGCGGGGCTGGTCAGCGGCATCTTTTTCGCCGGCTACATGGCCGCCGTGCCGTTTCTGGTGGGGCTCACCGACCGCATCGACGCCCGCCGCATCTATCTGCTGGCAACCTCCATGGCCTGCATCGGCAGCCTCGGCTTCGCTCTCTTCTCTCACGGACTGGTGACGGCGCTCCTCTTCCAGACCATGGTCGGAATGGGACTGGCCGGGACCTACATGCCGGGATTGAGGATTCTGACCGACAACTACCGGGGCCCCACCCAGAGCCGCGCCATCGCCTTCTACACCGCCAGTTTCGGCTTCGGCACCTCCGGATCCCTTCTGCTGGCCGGCGCCCTGGAGCCCACCGGCTGGCGACTGGCCTTTGCCGCCGCGGCGGCGGGACCCTTCATCGCCGGACCCCTCGTCTTTCTCCTGTTCCCCTCCCGGCCTCCCGTCTCCACGGGGGCCAGGCCGGCCGCCCTCTTCGACTTTCGCCCGGTCTTCCGAAACCGCGAGGCCATGGGGTACATCCTCGGCTACGCGGCTCATTGCTGGGAGCTCTTCGGACTGCGCTCCTGGATGCCCGCCTTCTTTGCCTTCAGCCTCGGACTCACCGCCGCAAACTCCGGGTCCATCCTCGGCGCCGCGGCTCTGGCCGCCTGGATCAATCTCCTAGGCCCCGTGGCGAGCATCATGGGGAACGAAGTGGCGGTGAAGCGAGGCCGCCGCAAGTTGATCCTGGCGAGCATGGCCGGTTCGGGTACGCTGGCCTGCCTTGTCGGCTTCAGCGCTCCGCTTCCCATCGCCCTCGTTTTTTCCCTGATGGCCGCCTACTTCCTCCTTGTCATGGGGGATTCAGCGTCGCTCACCGCGGGGCTCGTCGCGGCGGCCGACCCGGGGCGCAAAGGGGCCGCCATGGCCCTGCACTCCCTCTTCGGTTTCGGCGCCGGCTTCTCCGCCCCTCTCGCCTTCGGAGCTGTTCTCGACTTTACAGGTGGAAACGAACGCGTTTCCGCATGGGGACTGGCCTTCGTCAGCCTCGGTATCTGGAGCCTGGTCGCGGCCTTTTTCGCTCTGTTGCGTCAGCGCAAGTCCGGACTGCAGGGGGGATGATCCGGGTGCTTCGCGTCTCCGTTTCGTCGCCGGTAGGTGGCATGACGGAATCCGGTACGGTCCCGGGAATCGATTTCCTCCCAGTCGGATAGGCTGAAGGGCGGGAAATAGACGTCTCCCGCATAATGCCCCGAGATCCAGGAGATGCGCATGAAGTCGGCGATGGGGAGCGCCTCCCGATAGACCTGGCGCCCGCCGATGATGAAGGTCTTGCTGCCGTGCGCCGCCCCTTCGGCGAGCCCCTTGCGCAGGTCGACGCAGACGATGACGCCGGGGGTCGGCCCCAGCGTACGGCTCAGGACGATGTTGCGCCGTTCGGGGAGGGGACGGCCGATCGACTCGAAGGTGCGGCGCCCCATCAGAACAGCGTGCCCCACGGTCAGCTCGCGAAAGAGCTGGAGTTCCTCGGGGATATGCCAGGGGATGCGCCCTTCGCGCCCGATGAGCCGGTCCTCGGTCATGGCGACGAGAATTATTTTTTGACTCTCCAACGGATCGATGCCTCTCTGTTCTCCCCTTGGAGGGAGAACCCGTTAATGGATTCCGCCGTGCGCCATGCGTTCGGCTTTGAATCGGATGGGCGGCTCCGGCGTCGGGAGGTGGAGTGTTGGTGCTGAAAATTATATCACCGGGGAAAGCCGGCCGCGTGCCCTGCATGCCCCTCCGGAGACACCGCCTATGTCCGCTCGTTTGGTATAATGCCATTGACGGGGCATAGGTTGGGGCGCAGGCAATCAAGCCATTCCCCTCAAAAAAGTGGAGGCGGAGTCATGAGAGAAGAAACAGCGCAAGAAAGACAGAAACAAGAAATCCGGGAACAAATAAACGCGCTACAGGCACTGGCCGACCAGTTGCCTGAATCAAGAGACGAGGCTATTGCCCAGCTTGACGCGCTGGAAAAGAAAATCAGGGTCATGCAGGAGGAGCAGAATCCATCGGAGACGGAGGATGATACGTATATTGGAAGCTGAGCCTGCTTCAGCCTGGTACGATCCACGAAAAAGGGCCGAGTCGAGAAGACTTGGCCTTTTTTGTCATTGGGACCGTGAACCAGCCCTGCTGACACAAAGGCAATGGCTTGCCGGCCGTTAAAAGGTATAATAGAGTATTCGCCTCTCAGCCCTCCTTTATATGGAAATTTGAAGTGGCAGGAATATGAAAAAGAAAACCCCTAAATTGCTTCACTTTATTGAAGGCCTGCACGAATTTATCGAGATTCGATCCAATTTGCTCAATAAAGCAGTTATATCGTCTAAGTTTGGATTTCAAGATATAATTGCCAGGTTGATATTCGAATATTTAGAGCAGTATTTTCTGAAAGACGGATATAAAAATGTCATTACAAAGGCTAGTGAGGCTTTAAATTGGGAAGGTAAAGAATCAGAAGACGATGATTTGCAATCACCTGTATTTGGAGAAATAACTTACCCTGACTTTGTAATAGATGATCCTTATTTAATAGCTGTCGTATACAAAGAAGGTGATAACGTATATGAGCTTAAACAAGGAATCGCAGAATCTCTGATTTACACATTATCTGGCGACTTTGATTTCGCCTATTTCTTGTTTCATGATAAAACCCAAGATAAAAAAATTGCGAGATCTGTCGATTATAAATTAGAAAGCTTCATTGTTGCTGAGATGTGGGATCATCACAATGTCTGCATAAAAATTATATGATTCCCCTCTGCCGAAAGGAGAACCCATGTCAGGAACCCTTTTCGATACCGTTGCCATCGGCTCCCTCAGCCTTCCCAACCGTCTGGTGCGCAGCGCCACCTGGGAAGGATTGTGCGAAGAAGACGGCAGGCCGAAGCCGCAGCTGGCCGGGCTCTACCGGGATCTGGTCCGCGGCGGGGTCGGGCTCATCATCTCCGGCTACACCTTCGTACGCGCCGACGGCAAGCAGCTTCCCGGCAAGATGGGCATCCACACCGACGAGATCCTTCCGGCCCTGACCGAACTCACCGGTGCCGTCCACGAAGCAGGGGGACGGATCTTCTGCCAACTCGTCCACGCCGGCGCCCAGACTACCGCCAAGGTCATCGGCCAGATGCCCGTGGCGCCGTCGGCGATGCAGGCCCCCAACTACCCTGAGGTGCCGCGGGAGCTGAGCATCTCAGAGATCGGCAAGCTGGTGACCGCCTTCGCCGAGGGCGCCGGGCGGGCGCAAGAGGCCGGCTTCGACGGCGTCCAGCTGCACGGCGCCCACGGCTATCTGATCAACCAGTTCCTCTCCCCGCTGATGAACCGGCGCGACGATGCCTACGGGGGATCCCTCGCCAACCGGATGCGCTTCCTCGAAGAGGTCTGCACCGCGGTGCGCAGGCAGGTCGGCCCGGACTATCCGGTCGCCATCAAGCTCACCGCCGCCGATCACCTGGAGGGCGGCTTCGAATTCGCCGAGGCGATGCAGGTGGCGCAGCGGCTGGAGGAGCTCGGCATCGATGCCATCGAGATCAGCTCCGGCACCGCCGCCTCGGGCAAGGAGACGCCGGTCCGGCAGGGGATCGACAGGCCGGAGCAGGAAGCCTACAACGCCCTCTATGCGCGGCGGCTCAAGGAAGCGGTCGGCATCCCGATCATGGTCGTCGGCGGACTGCGCTCCGGAGCCGTGCTCCAGCGCCTGCTGCGGGACGGCGAGGCCGACCTCTTTTCCCTTTCCCGCCCGCTGATCCGGCAGCCCGATCTCGTCAACCGCTGGCGGCAGGACGAAAGCAGCCGCGCCACCTGCATCTCCTGCAACGGCTGCTTCCGCCCAGCTCTCAGGGGAGAGGGGATCTTCTGCGTGGTCGACCGGATCGAAACCGAGAACCGTTCGATCGAGGTCTGAGCAGACTCCCTGTTCGGTTGCTGCGGATTCAGCTCTCCGCTTCTTTCACCAGAATCAGCCCGGCAGGGAGGGATTCGCCGAACTGGCGCTCCCGGTCGGCGTACTCCACGGTCACGGTCTCCCGGACCACCCGGATTTCCTCCCGACGGGCGCCGGAATTCTTCATCTTCTCGATGATCTCTCTGCGCACCTGGTCCGCGATATCCACACCGCGCCGGTCGGTGCGGCGGGCGGCCTGGGCAAAAAGAGGATTCAGCGGAGAGAAGTCGGGATCGGACCAGTCCAGCCCCCGGACCTGTTCGAAAAAGGCCTCCACCCGCTCGGGAGGCAGGACCGTCTCCGGTCCGCCGTACAGGGGGACGCGGCTCAGCAGCCGGCCCAGGGACCGGGCGTACGGTTCGCGCATCTTGATCCCGGGTTTCTTCAGTCCCGAGGTGAATATCTTCACCAGCTCCTCCTTCCTGTC
>NZ_KI421427.1:0-4795 GCF_000472285.1 Desulfuromonas sp. TF | reverse complement strand
GCGTACGGTTCGCGCATCTTGATCCCGGGTTTCTTCAGTCCCGAGGTGAATATCTTCACCAGCTCCTCCTTCCTGTCCGGATGCAGCCGCTCCAGGCTTCCCGCGAGGTAGACGGCTTCCGGCAGGATGTCCCGGCCCTGCAGCTGCGGCAGGATCTTCTTCAATATCCGGTTTTGCCGCTCGGCATTCAGACCGCCTGCGACCCGCCTCCAGAGCAGGTGCCACTGCATCTCGACCCGCTTCTCCTTCGGATGCACCATGCCCATGGAAAAAAGGCGCCAGAGTTCTTCGATCCGCGCCCCGTCGAGTTCCACTCCGTAGCCGGGGCGCAGGAGAAATCCGGCAAGATAGAGCCAGCTCTCCTCGTGCTGCACGCTGCGCCCCCGCCTCCCCATCCCCTGGGCGAGGGCGGGCCAGAGGGCACGCAGGGTGGTCGAATCCCAGTCGCTGCGCTTCTCCCCCAGGGCCTCCTCCATCCGCCTCGGCAGCTGCCTGGGACTGACCTCCGGCAGGCCGGGGTCCTTTCTCTTTCCATAGAGCGAGACGATCAAGGCCTCGGCGGCCGCCAGCTGAGCCTTGCTGGCCAGGGGTTCCTCCGGAGCCTGGACGGGCTCCTCGTCCGCCAGCCCCCGTCGCAGGTTGAAATCGAGCCGCCACCGTCCGGGGCCTTCGGTCTCCACGCAGTAGAGCTGCAGCATCCCCAGCTCGTTGAGGGAACCCTCCAGGGTGACCCGGAGGCGGTCGTTGGGGGGACGGGGACGTTCGGGGGGAAGGTGGATAGCCGTCTGCAGGGGGGGAAGGGGATGGAAATCCTCCTCCCGATGGGGCACCACGGCGCCGGGAGGATCGGATGCGCGGCGATTGGAATAGAAGCACTGGAAGCGCACCGGCTGGTTGACCCGCAGGTCGAACTCGGCGTTTTCGATGCGGATCCTGCCACCCGCCTCCATCCCCTTGGGAAGGACGCAGACCAGCGACCGCGATTTCTTCCGGCCTCCCTTCACCACCTCCAGATAGAGCGCATGGGCATGCCCCCCCCGCGATCCGCCCCCCGGCGTCGGGCCGGCGCAGCAGGAGAGCGTAGCGCGCCGCGCCGCGGGCCACGGCCAACGCCGGCGCCTCCCCGTGCAGAACCGCCGGAGCGCTCCCTTCCTGCCATGTGGTGATCAGGCGGGCCAGGCGCTCCCTGAGAAAATCGGGGGTGACGGTTCCGCCGTTGAAGAGGACCGCATCGATCCGGCGTCCGTCCAGGAAGTCGGCCAGGTGCCGGGTCACGGCGGTATCCGGGGCATACGGCAACCCCCATTCGCGCAGTCCCGAGGTGCGTTTCCGGGGACGGTCGCCGGGGCCGCATTCGGGGAAAAATCCGTCCAGCACCAGAGACCGCACCTCCTGCGGCCGGATGCGGGCGGTGAGGGTAGAGGAGAGCAGGCTGGAGCCGCCCCCGGAAACGGAGACCGTGAACTCGGAAGGCTCCTTTTCCGACGCGGCTCCTAGGATGCGCTCCTTGAGGTCGCGGGCCTGGACGAGAAGCTGCGACCAGGACCTTCCGGTCAGCCGGGATCCGCCGCCGGTCAGCCTTCCCTCCAGTTCGTGGGCGAGAGCCAGGTCGATATTGTCGCCGCCCAGCAGAAGGTGTTCGCTCACCGCGACGCGCCGCAGCGCCAGCCCCCCCGCCGCCGAAGCGTCCCCTGAGGCTTCGAAGAGGCTGAAGTCGGTGGTCCCGCCGCCGATGTCGCAGACGAGGATGCGCACGGGCCGCCCGGCGGACGACTCCAGGAGATCGAGGAGAATCCGCAGGTTGCGCCCCCGGCCCAGCCAGTCGTAAAAGGCCGCCTGCGGCTCTTCGAGAAGGCGCACCGTCGGCGGATATCCCGCCTCCCGTGCCGCCTGGAGCGTGAGCTCCTGGGCGGCCTCGTCGAAGGAGGCGGGGACGGTCACCACGACGTCCTGGGCCTCGAAGGCCGAGGCGGGATCGCCGGAGGCCATCGCCCCGTCCCAGGCCTGTCGCAGATAGGCCAGGTAGAGGGCACCGGCCTGGAGGGGGGAGAGGCGCTCGGCGGGGGGAACCTCCTCCGACTGCCAGGGGAGGATGGGGGCCGTGCGGTCCACGGCGTTGTTGGAGAGCCAGGATTTGGCCGAATGGATGACCCGCCCGGGGGACAAGGACATGCGCTCACGGGCGAATATCCCGGGAATCCAGCCTTTTTCCGGCGGCGCTTCCGCGTCGGCGAATCCGGACTGCCGTTCCGCGGCGGTCGCCAGATAGGCAAAGGAAGGCAGGAGCGCTTCACGGGCGAGCGCCTCCGGGGAACTCCACTGCGGCACGGGAAAGACCCGGGGCGTCTCCCCGGAAACCGTCTCCGCGTAGGCCAGGACGGAATTGGTGGTCCCCAGGTCGATGCCGATCACGTACCGGACCGTCAAATTTCGCTCCCCCGGAGGTTGTAGGCCAGCTTCCAGCGTCGTCCGGAGGCCTCGTGGCGGAGCCAGAGCTCGAGGGTCCCCAGCTCCGTGAATACGGAATGGAGAGTGACCGGGACGACCTCTTCCCGCCCCTCCCGCAGGGGGGAAAGGGTGGCTTCCAGGCTGGCGGTCTCCTCCAACTCCTCGGCGTTTTCCACCACGGTCCCCATCGCATCGCCTGCCCTCACGCTGGAAGAAAAGAAGCGGAACTCCGCCGGCTCTCCCGTGAGCAGTCCGAATTCCCGGCCCGGCAGGATTTCTTCCGTCCCCTCTTCCATCCCCTGGGGGGCCACGCAGACCGCCTTCAGGGGGGGGACGAAGCCCGGCACCGCGGGCATAGAGGATTCGAGCCCGAGATAGTAGGAGCGTGCGGTCCCGGCCCGGATGCGGATTCCCTCCCCGGTGATGCGGATGCGGGCGTAGGCGGCCGCTCCCTTGGCCACCGCCAGGTCGAGATGGATGCCGCTCAGGGCCCGAACCGGTTCGCCGCACCAGATCTGCAGCAGGTCCAGGACCCGGCGCCGAAGGGGTTCGGCCTTGAATACGCCGCCGTTGAAAAGGACCGCGGACGGGCGGATGAAGCGGGTTTCGCCGATCTCGCCCACCCGGCCGGCGACTTTTTCCGCCAGCTTTTCGCTGGAAAGGGCGTTTTCGCAGCTCCGGGAGAGGAAAAAAGCCAGGTGCCGGCTCAGGGCGGGATCGGCGGCGTAGGGAAGGCCGAATTCCCGAAAGCCGACCTGCCTGCGGCGGGCGGGATGCTCGCCGATCTCCGAGCGGGGAAAAAACCCGTTCAGGATCGCCTCCTCCAGGGTTTCGCGCTTCAGGGCCGTGGTGATCGTCCCGGCGAAGAGGCCGGAGCCGCGGCTGGGCAGGGAGATGGAAGCCTCCCCGAGAACCGGATCGGCGAAGAGCCTCTCCTTGGCCGTCCGGCAGGAGTGGACCAGGGCGAGGAACTGCCGGTGGTCGATCTGATGCCCCCGGCCTGAGAGCTCCCCGCGCAGGATATGGGCCAGCGCCAGATCCATGTTGTCGCCCCCGAGCAGGATGTGGTCCCCCACGCTGATGCGCTCCAGCTCCAGGTTCCCCTCCCGTTCCGAAACCGCCACCAGGCTGAAGTCGGAGGTTCCCCCTCCCACGTCGCAGATGAGGACGATATCCCCCGGCCGCACCTGTTCCCGCCAGTCTTCCGTCTCGCTCAGCCAGTGGTAGAACGCGGCCTGCTGCTCCTCCAGAAGCGTGACTTCCCCCAGGCCGGCCTCCGCGGCGGCCTCGTGGGTCAGGTTCCGGGCCACCTCGTCGAAGGAGGCCGGAACCGTCAGCACGATTTCACACTCTTCGATGCCGCCGGCCTGCCTCCGGGCAAGCTCGTGCTCCAGCATGCCGCGCAGATGCTCCAGGTAGAGACGATTGGCCTCGAAGGCGGAAACCCTCCCCTCGCCAGATTCGGGATTCCAGGGGAGTACGGGGCGCCGGGGATCGACGTGGGGGTTGCCCAGCCAGGACTTGGCCGACGTGACCAGGCGGTCCGGGATCATCCCCCCGTGCTCGCGGGCGAATCGCCCGACCAGCCCCCGGTGAAGATCGGGTTCGCCCCAGGGCAGCCGCAGGGAGGCGGCGGCGATTTCGTTCTCCAGGGGAAAGTATACCGCCGATGGAAGCAGCTCCCGGTCCTCCACCGCCTGGAAGGAGACGGCCTGGGTGATCGGGACGGCATGGACGGCTCCTCCTCCTCCCGTTTCCGCAAGCGCCATGGCCGAATTGGTGGTGCCGAGATCGATTCCGACCGCGTGTGTCTTCGGCATATGCTCCCCCTTCACCCGATCTCGACTTCGGCGGGCGCCACGATGCGCCGGGCGGAGGCGTCCCGGATATCCCCGGTCAATCGGGGGAGGGAGACCCGGCTCGCTTTCCATCCCCTGTGCCGCAGCGTCCCCGTGAAGGGGGGGCGCTCCGGCACCTTGCCGACCAGGCGGAAAGCCCGGGCGTCGAAATCCTCCGCCAGCGTGACCGTCTCCCCCTCCGGGCCGCCGTGGACGGGCTCGAACGCGAAGCCGGACTCCAGCGCCTCGCGGCAGCCCTGGTGCACGATCCGGGCGGCGGCTCCGACCTGCTCGTTCGAATAGGGGGCGATGTCGTCCATGACGAAATCGACCAGCCGCCCCTTTTCCTGCAGGCGTCCCAGGAAATGAAGAACCTGCGCCTCGGCCAGCGTCTCCCGGTCGGCGCCCGCCTCGGGGGCCGCAGGCGCCGGCGCAGGCGCCGGCGCAGGCTCGGGGTTGGGGGCTCTATCCTTGAGCAGGCGGTCGCGGAACACGTGGAACGTTTCCAG
>NZ_KI421426.1:166185-249368 GCF_000472285.1 Desulfuromonas sp. TF | reverse complement strand
GCCGTACTCCTCGGGCAGGGCGCAGCCGAAAAAGCCCAGATCGGCCATCTTCTTGACCCGCTCGGGGCGGTAATTATGGTTGGCCTCATCCTCCTTGAGGGTGGGGAGGATTTCCTTCTGGGCGAAATCCCGGGCCATTTCCTGCATCATCTTCTGTTCGTCGGTCAGTCCGAATTGCATCTTGGTCTCCCTTTCATAAACGTTTAAAAGACTCGTGACACATCGCCTTTCGTCAGTTCTGCAGCCAGGGGCGTGTGCCGTCTCCGCGAAGGCGCTTTTCAAACATCGTTTAATTCCATGAGTACTCCACAAAAAGAGGCATGTCAATACTTAATTGGATTATTTTTCCGCATGGTAGATTTTAACGGTCATAATTGGCATAAAAACGGTATTTAGTACCGCACTGCGGAACTTAAAAATCTGGTCCGCTTTTCCGCCTAAGGCGGGGTTTGGAGCAGTTCATCCTCCAAGTGGTTAAAAGTGACCGTTTTTTTTCCGCGAAGAAGGGAGAAAAGGGGGAGGGGTTGAGAAATCCCACAAAAAATAATGGCCGAACCGCCTTTAGGATGTAAAATCCTTCGGCAGCTCGGCCATTCTCTGAATCTGTCTGTCCTCCCTCAGGGGAGGTTTTGTTTTGTCGGGGCCCTGTAGAGACGCCCGCAAATTATCGATGTTTCTGCGGCGATCAGCCGATGAACAGGTTCTGGTTTCTGACCCTGTTTGCCACAATGGTGGGATCGAGCATCTCTCCGCACGAACAGCACTTCCAGGCGTCATAAGAGCGGACGAAATCATAAAATTTTTCTGCGAACATTTTACCTTTGCATCTGGGGCATTTCATGGTGAAACCTCCTATATTTTGAAGTGAAAAATATACTTGAATTCCCCTTTAGTATTACACAACCCATGCCAACGCTTCCAATTTCGTTTTCTGAAGAAAAAAACATTGTAAAACCATACACCTATAAACCTTTTTGAAGTCGCGGAGAGAAACTGAGATGCGTCAATGATTTGACGAATTTTTGCCGTCAAACAGGTTCGATACTTTTTCAATCTCTTGCGGAGGCTCAATTCTAAGGGAATCGGGAGGAATCGTCATTCATTTGGCGGGCATGGCAAAAAGCGTCAATTATTTGGTGAAAGTCAAAAGTTCGAGGGGCCGCACCCGGGCGGAGAGCAGACCCCCTCGAAGCTGGCATCGTACCTACAGGTGATGATACTATGATCAGCGAACGTATCGGGGCATTTACGCGAATCTTGAGAGGGCAAAGGATAACACATGCGCATACTGGTAATTGAAGACCAGGAAGACATCCTCCAGAATATCGCCGACTATCTGCAACTGAACGGTTTCACCGTGGATTGCGCCCGGGAAGGCCTGGGCGGACTGCATCTCGCGGTGACGCATCCCTTCGATCTCATTATCCTGGACATCATGCTTCCCGGCATGGACGGTCTAACCCTCTGCCGAAAACTACGGCAGGATGCCCGCGTTCATACCCCGGTGATCATGTTGACGGCGCGGGACAGCGTCGATGACAAACTGGCCGGCTTCAAGGCGGGATCGGACGATTACCTGGTCAAGCCTTTCGCCTTGCCCGAACTCCATGCCCGGGTGGAAGCGGTTCTGCGCCGCAGTCAATCCCAGCTCAGCAATCAACTGTCTGTCGCCGATCTTTCGTACGATCTGGACACTCTGCAGGTCGTCAGGCAAGGAAAAAACCTGAAGCTGAATCCGATCGGACTCAAGCTTCTGGAGAAACTCATGAAAAGCAGTCCGCATGTGGTTCGTCGCGAAAGTCTGCAGGAGGTCCTCTGGGGGGACGATATTCCCGACAGCGACAGTCTGCGCAGCCATATCCATCTTTTGCGCCAGACCGTCGACAAACCCTTCGATACTCCCTTGATCCATACGGTCCACGGCATCGGCTATTGCCTCAAGGTGAACGCGAATGAAATTTAAGTCCTCCCTGTCGCAGCGTATCATCCTTTCTTTCGTTCTGCTCACGGCTGTGGTTAGCGGCGTTTTTTCCCTTGCTCTTACGGCCACCATCGATTACGTCGAGGAAAGCCTCAGCACGGCCGAGTTGCAGAAGGATTTCACCCGGGTTTTCGAGGATTACAAAAAGGGCGGAGATCTTCGCCTGGATGAGGGTTCATCCTTTTTTACGGCCGGTCCGACCCTTCCTGACTACTTGCGTTCAGCAGCAACGGGTTACACCGAAATCGTCCTGGAGGATCGGGCCTTCTTCGTCTATCACGTGCGGGAAGGGGAAACCTCCTATTTCCTGGTTAAGGACGAGACCCCCTTTGAGAAAGCGGAAACCCTCCTCCAGTGGGCCGTTTACGGGGGATTTGCCCTGAGCATCATGATCTCATTCGTGCTCGGTCTCTTCATGGCCAAGCAGGTAATCGCTCCTGTGAGAAAACTGACCCGGCAGGTTGCCGATCGAGAAAACGTTCGGGATGGACTTCCCCCTCTTTCCTCGGAATACGCCGACGACGAAGTCGGCGCTCTGGCCCGGGCATTCGACGCCACCATCACCAGGCTGCAACAGGCGCTGCAGCGGGAAACCCTCTTCACCAGCGACGTGAGCCATGAATTGCGGACTCCCCTTATGGTCATCAACAGTTCCTGTGACGTTCTGATCGCCAAAAAGACTCTGGACGATTACACCCGTCAGCGGATAGGTACGATTCACAGGGCGGCAAATGAGATAAAGGGGCTGGTGGAGACCTTCCTGGCCCTTGCCCGCGGGGAGGACAGGAATTTCGCTGTTTCTTCGCTGGCTGCAATAGTCCATTCGGAGTTCCCGATCTGGCGGGAGATGGCGGTAATAAAAGGGAACCGCCTGATTCTGCAGGGGGAATCCGAAGGTGCGGAACAACGTTACCCTTCCATCATGCTGCGCACCGTGTTGGGCAACCTGATCCGCAACGCGATCCACCACACGTCCGGAGGAGAGATTGTCCTTTCCCTGCGACCCGATGGCTTCGACCTCCGGGATAACGGTTTGGGTATTGCCGCCGATGAAAGGGCGCAGATCTTTAAACCGTATTACCGCGGCAAGGCATCCCATCGAGACGGCCTCGGCCTCGGCCTGTCTCTGGTGCAACGGATCTGTGAAAGGGAAAAATGGACCATCACTCTGGAGGAGAATCAGCCGAGCGGCTGTTGTTTTCGCGTCATTTTCGCATAATTTTCGATATTTGACATTTTTTTGATCTTTTCTTCACATTCCTCGGACAACCCTTTCCCTAGAATGTCTGCAACTCCTCTCGGGGACTGCAGCCATGCGTCTTAACATCTTGAAAAACTTTCCCCGCTCCCAAAAACCTCTCGTCAGGATGACTCGCTCGGAATCATCCCGTCGCCGGAAGCATCCGAAGGCATCTTTAGTTCTCAGGAGATCTGATTGCCGATGAACACTTTCTCTGTCCGGTGGCGTCATTTTTTGGCGCCCTTCACCGGAATCTGCAAGAGAGGAAAATGACCGTATCATCGAAACAGCTGCACCGTTCCCAACGGCGGGATGCCCTCATCTACTGGATATACATCCCGTCCGCCGTCGTCCTCGGAGGAAAAACGGTGGACCGACTTCTGGATCTCCCTTCCATCCCCTCCTTCGGAGGTCTGCCGGTCATACCGGCGGCTATCCTCATTGGAATCGGGGTTGTCTTTATCCAGAGAGCGACTTTCGATCTGAAGCATTACGGGGGCGGGACTCCCAATCCGCAGGCGCCTCCCGAGCGGCTGGTGACCGAAGGCTCCTTCTCCCTATGCCGCCACCCCATGTTCCTGGGATATGATCTGACCGCCCTCGGAACGGTGCTTTTGCTGCGCTCCTGGGGGATGCTGATTATCGCTTACCCCATTTTCATCGCCCTTGAGATCCGGTTTCTGCAAAATCGGGAGGAACCGGTCCTCGCCCGCCGCTTCGGGGCCGCGTACTCCGACTACCGGAAGCGCATTCCTTTCCTGCTGCCCAATCCTTTCAAACGAAGGAAACCGTCATGACAAGCCTTCTCCGCCTCAGGCGCCTTTGGCCCTCGGTTCAGGAACACCGCCGCGTCGAGCAGGAGCACCTTCGCCTGCTTCACCTCCTGCTGGCCGACCGCTATATCGCCCGAAGTCCCAAACCGGCCGGCACCTTGCGCTACGCCCAGAAAAACTTCTTCTCCATTCTTTTCCTCGCCATCTACCGCGCCGTGGGAGTGTCGGAGGAGCGGCGTCTGTTCTACGGCACCGTCAATCATGCGATTCGCGGCATCGTCACGGCCACCGACAACCTGCTCGACGACGAATACAAGGAGCTTCTCCCCCTGCGATTCGCCGCCGAGGCGACCCGGTTCAAGAGCGTGATGCACATTCTGCTCTTCGACCGCTTTCTTTTCCATGTGGTCGATAGGGCGGCCGGCGGCGGTCTGATCGCTCCGCAGGACCGTTCGCAGCTGCAACAGGCGATTCTGGACGCCCTGGTGCCGATCGGGGAGGAAGAGGCGACCGAGGAAAAGGGGGTGCATGCCATTCTTCCTCCCGAGCAGATTCTGAAGCAGGTCCATCTTCACAAGGGAGGAAATCTTCTGCGCCTCGCCTTCGTGGCGCCGCGGCTGGTCGAAACGGAATTCAAGGACCGCCTCGACCTGGCCGACCGCGGCGCCTTCCGCATCGGCATGGCCCTGCAGTCGATCGATGACGTCACCGATTTCTACGACGATCTGCGCGACCGCCGGCACAATTACCTCGTCTCCTCCATTCGTTTCGAGGGAAGTATTGCGGAGAAAACCCGATTGGAAGCTTTTCTGGCGGGCCGAAGCAAGCCGGTCCCGATTGAAGAGAATTATGCCGGCTCGGTGGAGCGGGTTTTGGGGCACGCCGTCCAGGAGGCGTTGGCCGGCTTCGATGAACTGGCGGCCGCCGGATTCTGGCTTAACCGGCAGCAGTCGCTGGCGCTGATCCGCTATCTTTTCCGGCTGCGCGGGGTCGGGCATCTGCTCCCCCTCCTCGACAACGGCCTCGCCGAAGGTTCCGGCGAGATGCGGCGGCGGGCGGCGATATGAGGGCCCTGCCGCTCCCGGTTCTGATCGCTTTTCGCAACGTCCGGCGCAACTCCCGCCGCTCCCTTCTGACGGTGCTGGCGATCGCCTTCGGCCTCTTCTGCCTCATCGTCTTCCAGGCCCTCAAGGCCGGTCTGCACCGGGAAATGATCGTCAGCACCGTTGGTCTCGATGCCGGCTCGCTGCAGATCCACGCCCCCGGATACGAAGCGAATCTCGCGGTTCTGAGTCCCCTTGCGGCTCCGGAGACGGTCGAGGCCGTCCTCGAAGAAGCGGGAATCACCCGGCACGCTCGCCGGCTCAAAACCCCCGCTCTGGTCCTGGCCGGCCCCAAAAGTTCTTCCGTTCTCCTCTCCGGCATCGAACCGGAGCGGGAGCCGGAGGTAACGTTCATCGCTTCCCGCGTGATCGAGGGAACCTACCCGGACGAAGGCAGGGGAGTACTGATCAGCCATGGCCTGGCCCGAACCCTGGGGATCGGCATCGGTGACGAGCTGACCCTGATGGGGCAGAGCGCCTTCGGCCGGCCGGTCGTCCGCAAGATGCCGGTCGGCGGCATCTATCGCACCGATCTGAGCAGCTTCGATCAGACCCACATCTTCCTGAGTCTGGCCGACCTGCAGCTTTTGCTCGAAACCGGGGACGCAATCACCGAGATAGCAGCGTCTTTGCCGGTCGGGTCCGAACTCGATGCGACCCGTCGGCTGCGGGAGCGCTTCGGCGATCGCTACCAGGTCAGCAGCTGGCAGGAGATCGCACCCGACGTGGTACAGCTCATCGATCTCAACGACGCCACCATGCGGCTGCTGATCGGCATCGTCTTCGCCATCGTCGCTCTCGGAATCGTCAATACCATGACCATGGTCGTTTTCGAGCGCTTCCGTGAACTGGGGGTGCTGGCGGCCATCGGCACAACCCCCGGGGGGCTGATCGGGATGATCGTTCTGGAGGCGTCTTTTCTCGGCCTCTTTGCATCGGTCCTCGGCACCCTCGCGGGAGGACTGGCATGCGCCTGGCTGGCGCGCCACGGCCTCGACCTGACCAGCTTTACCAGCCATAACCAGTATTTCGCTACCAGTCACGTGCTGAGAGCCCATCTCATGACGCGCGATCTCATCGCCGCAAACCTGATCACGGTGGCTACGGCTCTGCTGGCCGGCCTCTACCCGGCATGGAAAGGGTCCCGTCTCAGCCCCGCCCGCGCCATCCGTCATACCTGAAGGGGATATCTCCATGGCCATGCTGGAACTGAGCCAAGCCGGCAAAACCTATCTGCACCAAGGCATCGCCGTCACCGCCCTCCACCCCCTCTCTCTCTCGATCGGGGCCGGTGAATTCCTTTGCCTCTCCGGTCCGTCCGGGTCCGGAAAAACGACGCTCCTCAACCTGATGGGAGTCATCGACGCGCCCACGACCGGGACCGTCATCCTGGCCGGAAAAGGCACCGCCGGACTCTCCCGCGCGCAAACCGCCCGCCTTCGCCGGCAACATCTCGGCCTCGTTTTCCAGGAGCATAACCTGATCCCCGTCCTCTCCGCTTATGAGAACATCGAGTACGTCCTTCTGCTCCACGGTGTTCCCGCTCCCCGGCGGCGGGAACGGGTCCGGCACGTTCTCGAAATGGTGGGGCTCGATGAGTGCGCCGAGCGGCGCCCGGGGGAGATGAGTGGTGGGCAGCAGCAACGGGTGACCATCGCGCGGGCCATCGTCAACTCTCCCGCCGTGGTCTTGGCGGATGAGCCGACCGCCAGCCTCGACTCGGCCACCGGCCAGTCGATCCTGGACCTTCTCCAGCGGCTGAACCGGGAGCAGGGGATCACCTTCGTTTTTTCCTCGCATGATCCTCGCATGATCGGTCAGGCCGATCGGATCATCGCCCTTCGTGACGGCCGCCTCGCCTCAGACCTGCGCCCCTGAATCTCCATCTCAAAATGAAAAGCTGAATTCAACCGTTCTTGGCCGGCGGCGCGGCGGCATGCGGAAGCGGCGTGCGGTTGAGGGTCTTCGACTTGATGTTCTGTTGGGGGTCGGCCGCTAGAGCCAGCCCTTGCGCTTGAAAAACCAGTAAGGGGCGATCCCTGCAACAGCCATCAGGCCAAGAGCCCAGGGATACCCCAGCAGCCACTTCAGCTCCGGCATCAGTTCGAAGTTCATCCCGTAGATGCTGGCGATCAGGGTCGGCGGCAGAAAGACCACTGCGGCAATGGAAAAAATCTTGATGATCTGGTTCTGTTCGATATTGATGAACCCCTGGGTGGAGTCCATCAGAAAATTGATCTTATCGAACAGGAAAGTCGTATGCGACATCAGCGTTTCCACGTCGCGCATGATTTCCCGCAAGGTTTCCGCTGCATCGGGCTGATTGCGCAGATGCCGCAACAAAAACGAGATAACCCGCTGGGTATCCATCAGGCACATGCGGATCTTTCCGTTGCTGTCTTCCAGCCGGGCCAGTTTACTGATGGCCTCTTCCAGCTCGGATTCCTCATCCTCCAGGACGAAGTGACTCACGGCTTCCAACTGGCGGTGGATGTCCTCCAGGTTGTCCGCATGATTTTCCACCTTCTGCTCCAGCAGGGTGACGAGCATCTCGGCCGGGTTGTGGCATTCCACCTGACCGCGTCGGGCACGCAGGCGAAGCAGCCTGAAATCGGGCGGATCCACTTCGCGGATGGTAATAAGTCGTTTGCTTTGCAAGATACACGCGACGGTCACGGTGAAATGCCGGCCTTCGCTTTGTGAAAGAAACAGCGAGTGCACATGAATCCCGGCCTGATCCACAAAACAGCGGGCGGAGGCTTCGATCTCCTCGACATCGTCGGACTCCGGCAGACCTTTAGGCAGGAGAGATTCCAGCATTGACCGTTCGTTTTCGTCGGGTAAATGGGCATCAATCCAGTCGGCATGATGGAACTGCTCAGCGATCTCCTCCGGTTGGGTTTCTATCTCGCGGATAAGGCTATCTGAAATTTTGAAGAGTCTGAGCATATTTGAATCACCTTTCTTTGGCAGGCACCCGATCGGAAATGGATCCAGTCTGAAAATCCATTTCCACCCACGCGACCACGCGGGGGCTAGACACATAGTAATATAATCTCCCCATCACAGAGAGGGAAAAAGTGGCGCGCAGGATAAACGCTTCTGGCGTTTTGACGGTTGCCCGGGAGTCGGCACCGCGCTGATCTCGACCGGTCCGCCGTACGGTGCCCGAATTAGAAGCAGACCATTCTGCTGCTCATTGGTGATCTTCATCCTATTTCTGCTACAGTTATCCTCGTAGAGGGAAATCCCTTCAGCCAGCACCAGATGGAGGTTGATTGATGTGATTCCCGTGCAGAAGAATGCCGGTATCCCAGCACCTGGTTCTCGCGTATCGCCTCTGTCCCACTCGTGGTTTCCTCTCATGGTTCTGGCGATATCGCTGGCCTTCACGTTTTTCCTCTGGCGCATCGTCGACCGGGGGATTATCGAACGTGCCGAACAGCTCTTCCAGGGACAGGCGGAAGTGATTGCGAGCCGGATCGTCAAACGTCTGCATGACCATGAGCAGGTTTTGCTCGGCGGAAACGCCCTGTTCCACGTCAAGGGCGATGCGGTGACCCGCAGCGACTGGCGTCAATACGTGTCGGCTTTGGATCTCCGCAAACACCTCCCCGGCATCCTCGGCTTCGGCTATGCCGTCTGGCTGTCCCCCGCACAAAAAGAAGCCCACATCAAGGAAGTCCGCCTCGAAGGATTCCCGGAGTATGTCATCCGTCCGGAAGGTGAGCGTCCGGTCTACACGTCCATCATCTGGCTGGAACCGTTCGACTGGCGCAACCGGAGGGCCTTCGGCTACGACATGTATTCGGAACCGGTACGGCGCAAGGCCATGGACAGGGCCCGGGATACCGGGAAGACCTCCATCACCGCCAAGGTCCTTCTGGTGCAGGAAACCGAACAGGATCCGCAGAACGGAATGCTGATGTACGTCCCTTCCTATCGCCAGGGGATGCCGACAGATACGGTCGAGGAGCGGCGCGCGGCATTGCGGGGGTTCGTCTACAGCCCGATAAGGATGACCGACTATGTCCGCAATACGCTCGGCGAACTGCCGACGGAAATCGAGTTTGAGATCTATGCCGGGGAAACCCGGTCGGACGACCATCTCATGTTCAGCAGCAGATCCGCTGAAGAACTTCCCCCGCCCCATGAATACCGCCCGGCATTCTCCGCCGTCAAGATAATCGATGCCTTCGGCGTCAACTGGCAGTTCACCTTCCGCACCCTCCCGGCGTTCGATAAGGAGTTTAATCGGAGCAAGTCGATGGTAACGCTTCTTACGGGAATCCTGGCGAGCATTCTGCTCAGCGTCCTGGCATTCCTCCAGGCGCAGTCCCGCCGGCAGGCCCTGACCATAGCAGACCAGATGGCGCAGCAGCTGGCCGCCCGCCAAAGACTCGCCCTCCATATCGAACAGACACCTCTGGCGGCCATCGAGTGGGATGATCACTTCAGGGTTACGGCATGGAACCGGGCGGCAGAGAAGATTTTCGACTATTCGGCCGAAGAAGCCATCGGCGCACACGCATCCTTCATCCTGCCCGATGCAGAACAGAGAAAAATAGAGAAGGGCCTGCCGGAGTTCTTCCAGAATACAGGCGCCAAGAGCGCCACTATCCGGAATATCACAAAGAGCGGCAAGATCATCGTGTGTGACTGGTACAACACAAAGCTGGTGAATAAAAGCGGAACAGTCATCGGCGTGGCCTCCCTTGCCCAGGACATCACCGAACGTTTGCAGGCGATGGAGCGTCTCAAGCTGGCCACAGAAGCCGCGGAAGTGGCCAGGGGCGAGGCGGAACAAGCCAACCGGGCTAAAAGCGAGTTCCTCGCCAACATGAGCCACGAGATCCGAACCCCCATGACCGTGTTCATGGGCGCCGTCGAACACCTTCTTCAGATCGACACCGATCCCGACCGGCGCAACCTGCTGGAAATGGCGGAACAGTCGGCCCAGCGCCTGCGCTCTCTCATCGACGACATCCTCGACCTGTCCCGGATCGAGGCGCACGGATTGGAAATCGAGGAGAGGGAATTCGAACTTCGAAGCTGCGTGCGCGGTGCGGTTGGCCTGTTCACCATGTCTGCCCGGGAGAGAAACCTCCGGCTCGAGACGGAAGTGGCTCCAGAGGTTCCAGGGTGGGTGCTCGGCGACCCGGACTGGCTGGGACAGGTGCTGATCAACCTGGTCGGAAACGCCCTCAAATTCACTCCTGAAGGAGAAATCCGCGTCTCCGTCAAGGTTCGGGGAGATTTGCTGGAATTCGCCGTGGCCGATACGGGAATCGGCATCCCAGAGGAGAAGCAGCATCTGCTTTTTCAGAAATTCAGCCAGACGGACAGCTCTTTTCACCGCCAGTACGGCGGCAGCGGGCTGGGGCTGGCGATATCCAAGGGGCTGGTGGAACTGATGGGAGGCCAGATAGACGTTCAAAGCCGGAAGGGAAAGGGGAGCGTTTTTACCTTCACCCTGCCCTTGAAGACCGTTTCCGAAAGACAAAGCGTCGCTCCTCCGGCAGAAACTCCCCTCGAAGTAACTGTAGAGGAAATTCCCTCAGCCCGCATCCTCATTGCAGAAGATGATCCCCTGGTCCGGGAAATGGTCAGGATGACCCTTGCCCGGGGAGGGTGGGAGTCGGAGACCGCAGAGACGGGAAGAGAGGCTTTAAAAAGATATGAGCAAGGGTCGTTCGATCTGATCCTGATGGATCTTCAGATGCCGGAAATGGACGGCATCGAAGCGACCCGCGCGATCCGGAGAAAGGAAGCAGAAGACGGAGCGAGACGCACCTTCATCATCGGACTGACCGCCCATGCCCGCCCTGAAATAAAAGAGGAATGCCTGAATGCGGGTATGGACGAGGTTCTGATCAAGCCTGTTCAGATGAAGGATCTCTCTGCGGCCATCGGCAGGTGCTTGTCGAAAAGCGCTGAGTAAACCCTGCTGCCGTTATCGCCCTAGCCGGGCTTCGCGCCGCCCGCGGAACTTCCCATGATTGCGAGGCGGTCTGCGAAGGCGAGAAGCACATCCGCCCTCCGGCACAGTTCCGGCTCCTGCAGGAAATGGCCTGCCAGTTCCCGCAACTGGTAGGCCGCCCGTGTCTGCAGAGCCGTCGTCACTGCCGGACTCTTCAAATAGAGGGTACCAACAGCCTCGGCGAAGACCTCTTCGTCCCAGGCCTCCACCAAATCGAGGACCCGCCGGCTGATTTCCTCTGGCGCGGGAGAGGGGCGCATCGTCAGGAGGGCCTCCGCCGCATTCAGGCCCTTTTCGATCTTGACATGCATGGCCGCGACGCGCTCGGCCATTCCGGGGGTGAGGTCCCGGTCGCTGATCTGGCCCTGGAAAAAAGCCAGGAGGTTGGAAAGATTCCCCTCGATCATCGCACGCTCGAGCCAGAACCCTTCCTCCTCTGGATCGGCGGCACAAGACCGGGCCAGCCCTAGGTAGAACTGGGCGGTTCGTGCCCGGAGTTGGACCGCCCTGCTCAGCACCTCCCTGACTTGGTTCGTGAAGGAAGGCTGCGGCAGCAGCGCTCCTTCGATCCAGCACTCGTATAGGGCCTTGACAGACCCGAGAGCCCCCTGGTTGCTGGAAAGCTTCGGAAGAAAGCAGTTGCCTCCGAGCGCATAGACCTCGTTGATGAGGCCGGGGGACGTTTCGCCGGAGAGAAGTATGACAGGGGTCCTATGCCAGACAGGGCTGCCCTTCACCTGCCGGAGTACGTCCAGGCCGCTTCCGTCGGGAAGCCGCATGTCCAGCAGGAACAAGTCGAGCGGCGCCTTGCTTGCCTCTCGTTCGGTAAGCAGGGCGAACGCCTCCGCCACCAGGCTGGCCCGGAGGATTTCGCCCCGGAAACCTAAGCTCTCTAAGGTCTTCCGGACCAGCAGGGCTAGCGCGGGTTCATCCTCGAGGTGCAAGATGGTCATCTGTTTCGGATTCATTGATCGCCTGTCCATATTCATCATCACACTGATTGCAGGAGCCCGGTCGACCGGAGCACCTACGAGAGCGCCATCCGCCGCCGCTGCACGACGGCAAAACGCACGATGATGCGATCCGAGTCGTAGTTGCGGCCGATCCCCACCATATCGTAGATTCCGCCGAAGCGTGCGTCTCCGCCGGCCAGGGCGAGGAGCTTGCGGTCCGACTTCACCATGTAGCCGTCGAAGTGCGTCCAGAGCTTCTGCCCCCCCCAGCCCCGGTTCAAGCCGAGTCGCAGGTGCACGTCCGGGGGGATGCAGACCAGCCGGAAGCGGATGGGGTCGAGTCCTAGTTCGTCGCGAACGATGGCTGAGCCCTTGCGGGTCAGCGCTTTTTCCAGCTGCAGGCGGCTGAGGCCGCTGCGCCGCGGCAGCCCCAGCGCCTCGAGCAGCGCGCCGGAAGGTGCGGTTTCGCCGTCGGCCGGGTCATCGAAGTCCTCCACCAGCAGGTCCTCGCCGACCAGCTTCGGGATGGAGCGGATCCCGGCGGAGTTGACGAACGGATGCAGGGCAAAGAGTTCGATCCGGTCCTTCAGCCCCTCAGGGGTGTCCGCAGCCAGCGGCAGGTTCGACACTCGCATGGCCCCGCTCTGGTCCGTCTCATAGTGGGTGAAGGTAGGATGCCAGGCAAACTGCAGCAGATGCGCAAATTCCTGATGGCGCGACTCGACCCGCTCCGGCACCAGACCGAGAGCGCCGGCGCGCTGCACCACCTCATCCGGAAAGGAAAATTCAAGGTCCGGCGGCCCCTCGGCGACCGCGCCAGGGGCCTCGCCCGGCCGGGGACCGACGGCGGCCGCCGCCGGCGTTCCCTCGGCCAGGTTGCCTGCCAGCTGCTGGAGCTTGTCGAAGTTGCCGCTATCGAGCGCCTCGATCGCTTCCTGCTGGAGGTTCGCCGCCGAAGGCTGCCTCGCCGCTTCCTCCGTGCTTTCGGTCGACAGTTCCAGGGCCTTCAGGGCGGCCAGGCGGCCTTCATAGAACTCTCGCCATGGCGCATCGGTGCTTTTGAGGCCCTCCAGGAGCCGCAACCCCTTCTGGCGCAGTTCGGGCAGTGCCCGCATCGTGGTTCCGGCTAAAGCCTGCATGCCGGGGGAGAACGGGTCGAGGGGAATCTCCTCGTCCTCGTACACCGGCTTGCCGAGACCCAGCAGGAGGGTCTTGCGCTCGGAATCCTGTTTCAGAGCCTTGTGCTTTGCGCTCAGTTCCTGGACCTTGCGCCACTGTCCGTTCTCCATGGCATTGCGGATCTCGTTCGGCAGGTTGACCATTTCGACCTGCAGCCTGTTCATCAAGCGATAATCGTCGCAACTGAGTCTGGGCCGAAGAAGGTCCGCTGCCCGCTGCAGGTAGAGGTCGCGGCAGAGGGTGTCGATGCGCCCCGCCTCGATGAGGTTGGAAACCATCCTTTCCAGTTCGGCTCCGGTATCTATGACAGCCGTCTTTGCCATAACGACGCTCCTTTTGGGGTTATTTGATTGAGCTCCAGCAACTTAGGCTAAACAACACCTGTTAGAAGAATTCTCTCAGGCTCTCGTCGATTCCCTTCAAAGTCTCGTACCAGTACTCGCGGGCGGCCTCCACCTTGTCCCGGTCGAACTTTTCCAGCCACTCCCCCAGCCGGGGGTCCTGCTCCTTGTCGACCTCTTTTTTCCGCTTCAGGAACGTATGAAGATAATCGATGTTCATCCTCGATTCCCAGAAAATCGGGCTGTTGCGGCTATTGAGTCGGCTGGCGAGAACGTCGATGGCGCGCAGGAACTCGTCCTTGACGCCGTAGAGGGAGCCCACCGCCTCGGGGAGCATCTCCTCCGCCCACCCGCGGTGAAAGCGGCAGGTACCGAGGTTGTCGAGAATGAGTTCCTTCTTCATGCGCTCCGCGCACATCTTGCCCAAAGTCCGCGGCGGGACGAAGTCGTGGCTGTAGATCATGTAGTACTTGCCCATGATGGCCATCGGGGCCAGCACTCCGGGAACCCAGTACTGGTTGGGGACCATCCACCCGCGCCGGCTGAAGGCGACGTGTACGAGCCGGTCCTGGAGTTCGGTACCCTGTCCCCGGGAATGGATCCGGCACCATTTACGCACACCTTCCCGGAAATCGAGGATCCCGCGGCGTTCCAGGACCGCGTCGATCAGCTCGCGCCCCAGTTCGGCGTTGTGCATCGAATCGCCGACCACGTCGAATTCCGCCACCTCCCAACGCGGCATCCGGGTGACCCCGAGTTCTTCGCCAGTCAGCAATTTCGCGTCTAGGAGGTCCATCAGCCAGGCAAGAACCCCCCCGCCGGAGATGGCGTCGAAGCCCATGGCGTCGCAGTGGTGGTTGAGCTTTTCCGCCGCCCGCTGGTCGAAGATGCCGCACAGCGGTCCCATGGTCTGGTAGGGCTCGTAGTCCTTCTTGAACATGCCGCTCATCTTCTTGCAGACGGCGGCGCACGGCTCCCCGCAGGTGAACTGCTGCTTGGGGGTGATGGTCTCCTCGTTGAACTGCTTGAGGTAGTGATCGAGGATAAAGTTTTTGTGCAGGGCCTTGCGCTCCTCCTCCGTCCAGAAAATGGTTCGGTAGTTGAACGCCAGGACTTTCCCTCCCATGGTGGCGTAGTTGACGCCGAGGGTGCCTCCGGTGAGGAGCTTCTCGTCGTAGCGGTACTTGGTGGTCGCCTCCATGTCCTTCTGCATCAGGCGCAGGCTGTACTTGTTCTTGAACCATTCGTCGGCCACCTTGTTGTCGCGGAAGTCCTCGTCCACCAGGGTGCCGCCGTAGATGACCGCCACGATGCCGTGGTTCCGGACCATTGCGCTCCCCAGGCCGCCGCGCCCGGCCCAGGTATCGACGAAGCTGATCTTCCCCTTGTTGATGGGGACCGACATGATTCCCCCCATGTCCGTATGCAGGGCCGCCGGACCGGTGACCAGTATGCGCGGGTCGTTTTCGTAACGTCCTCCAAACTTTTCGTAGACGTGGTCCGTGAGGGAATAGGTCCCCGTACGGCCCGCTTTCCAGATCTCCTCCACGGGCACCGGGACCACGTCCACCTCGATCTCTTCCCCGTGGCGGCGGTTGAGACAGAGTACCGACGGGACCGGGGCCTTCCCCACCAGACTGAGCATGTTGATCCCCAAATTGTCGAAGATCAGTCCCGCTCCCCCCATGGAACTGATGTAGTACCCCTGCCAGCAGGGAGAAAACCCGGTCACGATCAGCCGGTTCGAACCCGGAAAGATGGAGCCGGCGAAGATCCCCACCCCGAAATTGAGACTGCGGTACTCCTCGGCAAGGTGGATGCCGAGGTCCACGGGCCCGAAATAGCGGTCGAAACCGTATTTTTTTGTTTTGTAGAATCCGGTAGCCGGATCGACCAGGAGCACACGCTGAAACATGTCCATAACTCACCTCGGCTCGTTGTGATTATGCCTCCTTGACCGACAACTGCTTTGCAGCAGTCAGGTCGCATCATTTTTTTACCCATCCCCTTTCACTGCGTGCTCGCTTTCGCTACGGGCGAATCGAAAGTACGCTCCGACGGCCATGAAGTTGATAATCACGGCGATCAGGTTCCACACAATCACCGGGCGCGAGGCAATCAACAGGCCGTAATAGATCCAGACAAGCTGAAAAACACCCATGATCCCCGCCATCGTCGGGTTTATACCCTTGCTTGAACGCCGCTTGAACATCTTGATCAAGTCGGGCATGGCGGCGAAGGTCGTTCCAAAACCTGCCACAAAACCCCAGATCTCAGACCGTTGAAACCTGGGGATCAGCAGGCTCGACGTGTCCTGTATCGTCAAGCCGTCACAGCCGCAGAGCGTGATTACGCCCAGCAGTACAACCCCGCGCACCAACCAGTCGATGTTCCCTCTCTCCAGCATTGTCACTCCTTGACGCCGTTTTCCCTCGAACTGCCCGTGGTCCAAATGGTCCACTTACTATCTTTCGTTTTTAAAGGCGGCCTGCTTACCCATTGCCAGGGCTTTCCCGGCGTCCAGGAGACCAAACAGCTGGATGGTCTTGGCCACCAGCCCGGTCCAGCCGGTCTGGTGGCTGGCGCCGAGCCCGGCGCCGTTGTCGCCGTGGAAGTACTCGTAGAAGAGGATGTGGTCGCGCCAGTGGGGGTCGGCCTGGAAGGTCGCAGACCCGCCGTAGACGGGGCGCCTGCCCTTCTCGTCGCGGAGAAAGATGCCGGCCAGACGATCCGAGATATCCTTCGCCACCTCGAAGAGGTTCATCGTCTTCCCTGAGCCGGTGGGGCATTCGATCTTGAAGTTGTCGCCGTAGTACAGGTAGAAATTCAGGAGCGCCCGGATAATTATCGCGTTCACCGGCATCCAGACCGGTCCCCGCCAGTTGGAGTTGCCGCCGAACATGCCGGTGTTCGACTCGCCCGGCAGATAGTCCACCCGGTACTCCTGGCCGCCTGAGTGATAAACGAACGGGTGCTCCTGGTGGAACCTGGAGAGTGAGCGGATGCCGCAGGGGCCCAGGAACTCATTCTCGTCGAGCATCTTTGCCAGGATCCGGCGCAGCCGCTCCGGGTTGACCAGGGCGATGATCCCCCGATCGTTCACGCCGCGATGCTTCTGGCCGGTAGGGTGCATGGTCTTCCAAAGTTCGGGAATCCGGCGCAGCCGTTCCTGCATCCGAGCCAGCGCGTGCGGAACGCGCTCCCGCTGCCACGCCTCGATCACCGTCGTGGCGCACAGGGGGAGGAGCCCCACCATGGAGCGCACCTTGAGCCTGTGGGAACTGCCGTCGGGGAGGCACAAGAGGTCGTAGTAGAAGCCGTCCTCCTCGTCCCACATGTGATCGTGCCGGTTCATGGCTGCGGCGATATAATAGAAGTGCTCGGCGAACTTTTCGACCATGTCTTCGTAGCTGGGGTCATGGGCGGCGAGTTCCACGGCGAGTTCCAGCATGTTCTGGCTGAAGAGGGCCATCCAGGCCGTGCCGTCCGCCTGCTCCAGGTGGCCGCCGGTAGGGAGCGGGGCACTGCGGTCGAAGACGCCGATGTTGTCGAGACCGAGGAAGCCCCCCTCGAAGACGTTCTTGCCAAAGCGGTCCTTGCGGTTCACCCACCAGGTGAAGTTCAAGAGCAGCTTGTTGAAGGTCCCCCTGAGGAAATCGAGGTCCGTTTCGCCGCGCAGTGCCTGTTCTGTCCGGTGCAGGAAGAGGGTCGCGAAGGCGTGGACCGGGGGGTTCACGTCGCTGAAGTTCCACTCGTAGGCGGGCATCTGGCCGCTGGGGTGCAGGTAGACGCTTTTGAGCATCAGCTGCATCTGCTCCTTGGCGAAGTCGGGATCGACAATGGCGAGCGGCAGCGTGTGGAAGGCCAGGTCCCAGGCCGCGTACCAGGGGTACTCCCACTTGTCGGGCATGGAGATGACATCCTCGTTCAGCATGTGGAACCACTCCGAATTCCGGGCGTTCTGATAGCCGGAGTGGAGGGGGTTGGAGTTGTGCTCGTCCAGCCAGTTGTCACCGTCGAAGAAGAAGAACTGCTTGCTCCAGAGCATGCCGGCAAGCGCCTGGCGCATCACGTTGGCCGCGTCCTCACTCACCGACGGCGGCGTGACCGACCGGTAAAAATCATCGGCTTCGCGAAGCCGGTCGGCAAAGACTTTGTCGAAATCGTCAAAGGGGTGGCCCTTCCGGTCCGGTGAACTGCGGGAGAGCCGCAGGCGAATCACTGTGGTCTGGCCGGCGCCGACAGAGGCCCTGTAGTGGGCCGCGACCTTGGTCCCCTGCCTGCCGGGATTCACCGCCTCCAGCCGGCCTTGCACCACACAGTCGTTGATGCCGTCCTTGGCATAGGGGCTCTCGTTTTTATGTCCGTTGAAAATCCGTTCGTGGTTGGTTTCGTTCTCGGTGAAGAGCATCGGCACGCGGCCTTCGCAGGAGAGGATGAATTCACCGAGCAGCGGATGAGCCGCCGCGACCGCTCTCACGCCTGACGATGCCTCGATCTGCTTGAGGACTGGTTTCTCGGCGGCTCTGTTAGATTCGGCAATCCACTCCGACCAGTCGTTCCGAAACCAGAGCGTCGGCAACAGATGCAGTTCGGCCGCGTCCGGGCCCCGGTTGGCCGCCGTGATCCGCACGAGGATGTCTTCCGCATCCCCCTTGGCATACTCCACGAAAACGTCGAAGTAGCGGTCGTCATCGAAGACGCCGGTGTCGAGCAGTTCGTATTCAGGCTCCTCCCGGCTGCGCTGCCGGTTGGTTTCGACCAGATCACTGTAGGGAAAGGCGGCCTGGGGGTACTTGTAGAGGTACTTCATATAGGAGTGGGTCGGCGTGCTGTCGAGGTAGAAGTAGTACTCTTTCACATCCTCGCCGTGGTTTGCTTCGCTGTTGGTCAAGCCGAAGAGCCGTTCCTTGAGAATTGGGTCCTTCCCATTCCAGAGAGCGAGAGCAAAGCAGAGGCGCTGTTTGTCGTCGGAAATACCGGCGATGCCGTCCTCGCCCCAGCGGTAGGCGCGCGAGCGGGCCTGCTCGTGGGTGAAGGAATCCCAGGCGTCACCCGTTTCGCTATAATCCTCCCGAACCGTCCCCCACTGCCGTTCGCTGAGATAGGGCCCCCACTTCTTCCAGAGGGCTTTCCCGTCACGCGCTTCCTGCAGACGCTGGTTTTCAGCGTCAATTTTCGACGATTCTTTCATGGAGGATTACCTTCCTTGCTGGTGCGAACTGGGACATCAGCTCTCAGACCGAGCCGGAAATCAGACGGCTTGTGCGAATGTCCGTCGCCGCTTCTCCGCATTAAGGTGACCCCTCTTCCGGAGAGGAGACCGTGAGTTTTCTCCGCTGTATCGCCATCTGCCTGGCGATTACGGACGGCGCATAGTGATTCTCCATCGAGAGGCACTTGACAGGACAGACCTCGACGCACAGGTTGCAGGTGCAGCAGCGCAGACGGTCGATCTGCCATTCCTTGTCTTCCTTGCCGACCACGATGGCATAGGTCGGGCACCGCCTGGCGCACAGGCCGCAGAAGATGCACCGGTCGATGTCGTTTTCGATTCGCCCCCGGGTGATCGGGGTATACGCCCGCTCCCGCTGGGGATACATGAGGGTGGCCGGCCCCTGGGCCAGGTTTTTGGCCACCGTTTTTGTCATCGTAAAAATTTTCATTTTCCCGTCCCTACTAAGTTGATTGAAAAACGTAGCGAGGAGGCCGAGATGCAAGGCGCAAGCGAGCGAGGGAGCGAGGCGTAGCAGCGCTACGTCGAGCTTCCGAGTAAGCGGCAACGCCGCAGATCGGCCCCGCAGTAGTTTTTCATCGTTCTGTGCAGCTGATGCATGGGTCCAGGGTCAAGATGATGTTCGGCACGTCGGCGACCTCCGAGCCCTTCAGCACCTTGATCATCGCCGGAATGTTGCTGAAGGTGGGGACGCGCACCCGGAACCGCTGGAGCATCCTGGAGCCGTTTCCCTTGACGTAGTGGATCACCTCCCCCCGGGGCTGCTCGACCCGGGAGTAGTATTCACCGTCCGGAGCCCCCGTCACCTTGACCTCGATGGGCCCTTCGGGGATTTTTTCCGCCCCCTGCCGGATCAGGTCGATCGATTGGAAAATTTCGCGGATACGCACCAGGCACCGGGCATAACAGTCCCCGGCGGATTCCACCACCGGTTCCATCTCCAGATATTTGTACGCCGCATAGCCGATGGCCCGCATATCCATGGCCAGGCCGCTCGCCCGGGCCATGGGCCCGACGCAGCCGAGCACGTAGGCGTCTTCCCGGGAAATGACGCCGACCCCCGACAACCTGTGCCGCACGGAGTAGTCGTCGATGAAGACGCGGCTGAGTTCTTCCAGGTCCTTCTTCAGGGAGGCCAGCCGGCCGACGATTCCTTTCAGGTTGGCGGCGTCGATGTCCCGGCGCACGCCGCCCACCTTGCACACCCCCAGGATGACCCTGGCCCCCGTGGTCTCTTCGAAGATGTTGAGCACCGGCTCCCTCAACCTCAGCGCCTGCATGAACAGGCTCTCGAAGCCGAAGGCGTCGGCGGCGACCCCCAGCCAGAAGACATGGCTGTGGATCCGGGACAGCTCCGCCCAGACGGAGCGCAGGTAGAGGGCGCGCTCCGGCACCTCGACTCCCATGATCTCCTCCACGGCCTGGCAGTACCCCAGGGAGTGCATGAAGCTGCACAGGCCGCAGATCCGGTCGGCCACATGCGCGAAGTCGATGAAATCGCGATGCTCGATCAGCCGCTCCAGCCCTCGGTGGACGTAGCTGATCGAGGGGACGGCGTCGATGACCTTCTCGTCCTCCGTCACCAGGTCGAAGTGAATCGGCTCGGGGAGAACCGGATGCTGCGGTCCGAAGGGGATGAGGATTTTGCGGGCCATGCTGTTATCCCTCTTTTTTTGCGGCCGACTGCGGCTCCTTGAACAGGACCGGGTTGGCGTTCTCGGTGATCTTCCACCCCTTGGCGGCCAGCCGCTCGCGCGCCGAAGCGTCCAGGCGCCCGGAAACGAGCAGTTCCGGCGCGGCTCCCGCGCCCGCCTCCTTTTCGAAGGAGGCGATCTTCGCCTCCAGGGCCGGCGTCCAGAAGACCAGGTCGGCCGGAAAGACGATGGCCAGCCCCCCGTCCGTTTTCTGCAAGGTGAGGATGCCGCCGAGGTTCGCCATGGCGGCAACCGGGGCGACGTTGGCGTGGTAGCCGCCCATCATCTGGGCCAGATGCCGGAGCAGGACCGCTTCCCGGCGGGAGGTGACCTGGCCGGCCCGGGCGATGAGGGCCTCGCGTCCCCTGACCCCCTGCATGGCATCCAGTTCTCCGACCAGCAAGGTCTCTTCATAGGGATCGAAGTTGTAGTTGTCGAGGAAAGCCGTAGCCATGGGGGCGGCAACGCCAATCTTCGCCAACTTCTCACCGTTGATTTCCGCGAGTTTCCCCGGCGGGTTGTCCCGAACCAGTTGTTTCATCCCCTGCGCCGCGCCGCTGACGCGCATGGCCGTGACCACATCGCTGTCGACGGCGGCCATCGCAACCTTCGTGGTCACCCCGCCGGCCACCGCCGCCCGGGCGATCGCGCCGAGGCGTTCAGCCACCACCTCGTTGGTGGTGTAGGGGTTGATGTCGAACTCGTAGGCGAACTTGCGCTTGGCCACGTCGTAGCCGACCGCGACCTTGAGGGCGTTGTCCTGGTCGGGATCGTCATCGAACATCGCCCGCCCCATGTTGCTGAAGAACTGTCCGGTCCCCTTGGCGATCTTCTTGCTGGTCTCGACTGGCGAGGTGACCAGCGCCGCCGCCCCCTTGAAGGGCGCCTTGACTCCTTCGACCAAGGCCTCTCCGAAGACCTTCTTCCGTTCCATCTGCTGCATCGCATTCAGGGCGGTCAACTCGGCCAGGAGGATGTTCAGCAGCGTTTCACTCTCGGCATTCATCGGGCCGTAGTCGGTGGTAAGGCTGAACAGGTTGAACATCCCGTCGTTGTAGACGCTGTCGTCGATGCGGTAGCTCTCCCCCTGGAGTACGGGGGGTGGGAGGAGGTCCTTCGCCTGCAGTCTCATCGGCGTGCTGACGTATTCAGCGGCAGCGGCCCTGCCGGGGAGGAGGCTGGCCGTCCACAGCAGGAAGAAAAGGCAGGCGATAGCGGACGTTCCGAGGGCAGCCCCGAGGCGGTCTCGATCGATTGCTGGCGGAATGATGCTCCTATGCGACATAAGCGTTACTCCTACGCGGTCCGGCTCGTCGTTCTTTCCGGGGATCCAGCCGGCCCCGCCGGCTGTCCCCGGCTGCCGGCGCCTTCGGCTTCGGCAGTGCCGGCAGCTTCACATTGCCGATACTGAAGGGCGTGCCTATCGCTGTCCGGTAAAGGGTCCCTAGAACCGGTAGTTCACGATCACGCCATACAGCCACTGGTTATCTTCCCCTTCGTCGTCGACAATGGGGCTATCCGAGGCATCGCCGAGCAGCTTGGTGTATTTGACCGCCCCTATCATGCCCCAGTTGGATTTAAAGCGATGATTCACCAGAATACCTGCACCGACATCCTTCCACTCCGAATCGGCATCGAAGGTATTGAGGCCGCTGCGTGCGGAATCGGCCGGATCGACTCCAAAATAGGTGTCCATGTAGTCTTCGCTGGCGTAAGTTGTCAGGGCAAAAAAGGTCAGCATCGTTTGTTTCTGCAAGGGGAGGCGGTATCCGGCCCCCAAGTCGACAACATAACCGTCGTGGGCGTCGGCGACATCCTGGGCGGCTGTAATCGTGAAGATCCAGCTCGGCAGGTTGTAAGAAAAGAACGCACCCAGTTCGACGGCCGCGTCGACATCTTCCAAGCGGTCCACGCGATCGTTTTCGACGTCGTCTCTCTCGGCGCGGTAGCGCAGAAGGGGACCGAAAGTCCAGGATTGGCTCGGGATCAAGTTGAACCTCGCGGTATTGCCGAGAAGCGAGAAATACATGTTGTTGCTCCAGTTGACGCGTGCCTGGAGGAGAGGGGCCGCCGTGTAATCGTCGGATCCCTCGTAATCCGGGACAACAGCCAGGCCCAGACCGAGGACGGTCTGTTCGGTACTGATCGATTCCGCTGCCGTTACATCGATGTCCCCAGCCATTGCCGGTCCTGCGGCTAGCAGGAACATGGCCGAAATGAAAGCAATCCCGACAACTTTGTGGAAATGCAATCCTTTGTTTTTCATGCCTCTTCTCCTTTCTGATGGGCGGTTTCCGCCTTTTCTCCCGTCGGATTTGTCGATGGGAATGATTTCCTGGGGTTCAGTCATGGTCTATCCCTCAGTGGATTTGTGTCTCCCGCCACCCGCCCTTGCGGTGTACTCCTCTGACTCCGGCGGAGCGGAGTCGGCTCAGAACCGGTAATTCAGGATAAAGCCGATCAGTCCCTGATTTTCTTCTCCCTCCTCATCGACGATCGGGCTGTCTGAAGCATCGCCGAGGAGCTTGGTGTACTTGGCCGCTCCCAGCAGACCCCAGTTGGGGGAAAAATTATGCTGCACCAGGACGCCCACGCCGACATCCTTCCACTCCGAGTCCGCCTCGAAGGTATTGAGGCCGCTTCGGGCCGCATCAGCCGTATCGATTCCAAAATACGTATCCATGTAGTCTTCACTGGCGTAGGTGGTCTGGACGAAAAGGGTCAACATGGTCCGATCCTGAAGCTTGTGGCGGTATCCGGCTCCCAGATCGACAACATAGCCGTCGTGAGCGTCGGCGACGTCCTGGGCGGCGGAAATCGAAAAAACCCAGTTCGGAAGGTTGTAGGAAAGGAACGCCCCCGCTTCGACGGCCGCGTCGACATCTTCCAAGCGGTCCACCCGATCGTTTTCGACGTCGTCTCTCTCGGCCCGGTAGCGCAGAAGAGGACCGAAATGCCATGAGTCGCTCGGGATCAGGTTGGCCCTGGCGGTATTGCCGAGAAGACTGAAGTACATGTTGTTGGTCCAGTTGAACCGGACTTGGAGGAGAGGGGCAGCCTCATATTCGTCGGAACCTTCGTAATCCGGGATAGCCGCCACGCCCAGGCCAAGAACGGTTTGCTTCAGACCGACCCCTTCGGCCGCCGTAACATCAATGTCACGAGCCATCGCCGGCCCCCCGGCCAGCAGGAACAGTGCCGAGAAAAAGACTGCGACTTTGCACGAATACGGGATTTGCTTTTTCATTCGTTCTCTCCTTGTTGTTTGTGTGAACCGCCAATCAATCCTGTTTCCGGCTTTTCCCCGGATACCGGAGCCTTCCGCTTCGGAGGCTCCGGCAGCTTGACATTGTCGACACTGAAGGGCTTGCCGATCGCCGTCCGGTAGAGGGAGCCCCGGTAATCGACGGCGATGTGGGTGATGACCACGCCGAACAGGTCATGGATTTCGTTTTCGTACAGGAAGGCATTCGGGTAGATAACGCTGATGCTCGGCACCTCCTCCTCCGGCGCCGCGGTGATCCGCAGGCTGCGGAAGCGATAGTCCCGGTCGAAGGACCAGGTGAGCTCGTAGCCGTCCGCCAAGGTCGAGCAGCCGATCTGCACCAGCCGATACCCCTCGGCGAACATCTCGGCCACGAGACCGACGAGGTCGGATTTGTCTATCGGGATGATTTCCTGGAGTTCAGTCATCCTCAATTCCTTGTTTCTGTTGTGCACCGACGTTATCTGAAGTGACTAGCGGGTGCCAAACAGAGAAGAACCACAACACCAATGGCACGCGGATAAAATCTGATAAATTCGGATAATGGCGGATCAAGCGATTCGATCCTGAATCAGATTTTTATCCGAAGTTATCCGCGTGATACGGTTTTCCGCATTTATCCCATTCCCCGTCCATCCTCTGTAAAGCCACTCATGATTTCGCCACCCGCTTCCGCTGCGCATATTTCTCCTCCAATATCTCGCAGGCCTGGAGCACGCCGTCGATGATCGATTCCGGCCGGGCGGCGCACCCCGGGACGTAGACATCCACCGGCAGGACTTTGTCGACCCCCCCCTGCACGTTGTAGCAGTCCTGGAACACACACCCGGAGGTGGCGCAGATCCCGACGGCTATCACGGCCTTCGGGTTCGGCATCTGGTCGTAGAGGTTGCGCACCACTTTGCCGCTGTTCCCGTTAACCGATCCGGTGACGGCCAGGATGTCGGCATGCTTCGGGTTGCCGGTGTTGATGATGCCGAACCGCTCCAGGTCGTAGAGCGGGGTCAGGCTGGCGATCAGCTCGATGTCGCAGCCGTTGCAGCTGGTCGCGTTGTAGTGAAGCACCCACGGTGAACGCTTGAACCATCCCATATCCGTTGCTCCCGTCTTTACCGCATCAGGCTGAGCACGAGGATGTTGGATACCCCGGCCACGGCCGTGAACAGCCACGAACTGAAGAAAGTCAGCTGCCACTTGAAGCGCGCGTAGCACATGTCGATCAGGATCTCGAACAAAAAGGCCGCCGCCGCCACGGCGAAGGCGAGCCAGGGGTTGAAGGCGAAGAAAAGGTAGACGATGCCGAGCAGCAGCACGGTTTCATACCAGTGGCTGATTTCGATGAGGACCAGCGCCGGCCCGGAAAATTCGGTGGTGATCCCGCGGACGATCTCCTGGTGGGCGTGATGAGACATGGAAAGGTCGAAGGGGGATTTGCGGAACTTGATGGTCAGAATGTACAGGAAGCCCGCAAAGACCCCTGGGAGCCAGAGCACCAGCGGCGCCTGAAAGTTTGTGATCTCCGCCACCTTGAAGCTTCCGGTCGCCTGGTACATGCCGACCGCCATGAGAATGACCATCGGCTCGTAGGCGACCATCTGGAGGATCTCCCGTTGCGCCCCCAGGTGGCTGAAGGGGGAGCCGACGCAGAAGCCGCCCAGGATGAAGAAGGTTCCGGCCAGGGCCAGGCTGAAGACGGTCAGCAGGAGGTCGGCGCCGGAAAAGAAGAGGGCCCCCGAGAAGACGGTGAAGAGCAGAAAGAGGACGATGGTGAAGTCCTGGAACTTGTTGACGATGATCCGCTCCTTGCGAAACAGCTTGAAGACGTCGAAGAACGGCTGCAGCACCGGCGGACCGTACCTCCCCTGAAGGCGCGCGCTCAACTTGCGGTCGATCCCGGCCAGGACTCCTCCCGCCAGCGGGGCGATCAGGACGAAGGCCAGCATCCGCTCGAAGATGTTCAGGGAACTCATCAGCTCGTTGATTCCGTTCATATCGCCGCCGCCCCGAACATGATGAAGGTCAACGTCAGGGAAACGAACAGCCCGACATTGAACAGCCTCTCTTCGCCGAAATATCTCTCCAGATAGTAGTTCTTCATCTGGATAGTCTGCGTCGATGCCATCGCCCCCTCGAAGGTGTTATTGTCGATATTCCCCCCTCCCAGGTAGATGCCGACCCGCTTGTAGGTCTTGTCCACAAAGGCGTAGTAGAGGAGGCCGAGGGGCAGAATGATCAGCAGGCCGAGCATGATGGCGAAGACCACCAGCACGTTGAAGGTATCGACCACTGGGACGGTCCCGAATAGCTCCCGAAGCCAGGGGTCGATGACATGGAAGGAGATAAAAGGGAAGGTGAGGCATACCGCCACCGTGGCCACGGCCAGGATCCCCAGGGTGGTCCATTCCCAGCGGCTCACCCGGTGCTCCACCACCTCGGCCACCCCGTGCCGGATGGTCATGATCTTCCCCATCCATTTCGTCCAGAATAAGACCGTGGCGGCGCTGCCGTAGGCCAGGATGACGACCATGGCCGGATTGCTCTCGACGAAGGCCTTGAGGGTGATGAACTTGCTGATGATCATGCCGAAAGGCGCGAGGAACATCCCGGCCATTCCGATCATCATGACCGCGGTGAGCTTCGGCAGGCGCATGATGAGATAGTCCATGTCCTCGATATCCCGGCTTCCCAGCTTGTATTCGATGATCCCCACGCAGAGGAAGAGGAGCGACTTGGCCACCGCATGGAAGATGATCAGCAGCAGAGCCGACCACACCGCCGCGTCCGTGTTCACCCCCGCGCAGGCGACGATCAGGCCGAGGTTGGAGATGGTTGAATAGGCGAGCACTTTTTTGGCGTTGCTTTGGGAGATGGCGATCAGGGCGGCGATGAGGAAGCTCGTTCCGCCGATGAGGGTGAGCATCTTGGCCGCCGCGGTGTTCTCCATGATCGGCGACACCCGCAGGATGAGATAGACCCCGGCCTTGACCATCGTGCTCGAATGGAGCAGCGCGGAAACCGGCGTGGGAGCCACCATGGCGCCGGTCAGCCAGGAAGAGAAGGGGAACTGCGCCGACTTCGCCAGACCGGCGAAGGCCAGGCAGGCGGCCGGGAGCAGGACCACTCCCTGGTCGAGCCGCAGCAGCTTGTCCAGCTCCATGATTCCGGAAGAGGAAGCGAGATGGAGCAGGCCGGCGGCGAAGACAACCCCCCCGATCAGGTTCATGTTCAGCGCCCGGAAGGCGCTCTCTCGGGACGCCTCGTCGTTCTTGTAGCCGATCAGCAGGAAGGAGCAGACGGTGGTTATTTCCCAGAAGAAATAGAGCCACATGAGGTTGTTGGAAAAGACGATGCCGAACATGGCGGAGAGAAAGAGGTACATGAGGAAGCCGAAGGTGTTGCGCCGGTCCTTCACCTCCTTGTAGTGCTCGTGGAATTCCGGCATGTAGCCGAAGGCGTAGAGGCAGATGGCGCTGCCGATGATACCGATGATCAGCGCCATGATGATGGAGAACTTATCCACGAACAGGCTGTGCTCGACGTGCAGCCCGTGCCCGGCGGTCGCCTCCAGGGTGAGGATGATCGCCGTCTGGATGAGAACCAGCAGCGCCGGCAGGACTCTTTTGGCCTTGAAGGAAAGATAGAGAAGGAAGGCGGCGATGGCGAGCTCGACGAGGAGCATCACCAGGTCGATGAGTCTGCTCTCCAGCCGGAAAAAAGCCGGCCCCCTATCCAGATAAGTGATCAGGAGATAGATGGGGACGGCGCACAGCAAGCCATTGGCGACCGCACCAACTGTTTTTTTGCTGCCAAGGCCGCGCGGCAGGATCAGCGCCAGCAGGGAGATCAGCAGGGGGAACATGATCAGAAACAGCAGTATCTTCATGGCGCCCATCTCGCCGATTATCGGGAACGGTCCTGCCTGTGATGCACGGGCCAACGCCGATTGCGGCTTGTTCGGACTGCGTTAGAGCGAGCTTATCACCTTTTCTTCACCGCACAATGCAGCGGTGTTTTCCCCCCCAGTCGGGGGCCTCAGAACCCCGCAGCGGCGAACGCGGCGCTGACGATGGCCTGGGCCTCTTCCTGAATCTTGAGCAGATGCTCTTCACCCAGGAAGCTTTCCGCGTAGATCTTGTAGATATCCTCCGTCCCCGAAGGGCGGGCGGCGAACCATCCGTTCTGCGTGATCACCTTCAGACCTCCGATGTCGGCGCCGTTCCCCGGCGCACGGGTCAGTTTTGCCGTGATCGGCTCACCGGCCAGTTCCCGCGTCGTGACCAGGTCCGGAGAAAGTTTTTTCAGCACCTCCTTCTGCTCCGGGGTGGCGGGGGCGTCGATTCGCGCATACGAAGGGCTTCCGAACCGGCCTTCGATCTCCCGGTAGAGTTCGCCGGGATCCCTTCCCGTTCGGGCGGTCATCTCACCGGCGAGCAGGTTCATGATGATGCCGTCCTTGTCGGTCGTCCAGACCGCGCCGTCCCTTCTGAGGAACGAGGCGCCGGCGCTCTCCTCGCCGCCGAAGCCGAAAGATCCGTCCAGGAGCCCGTCGACGAACCACTTGAACCCGACCGGCACCTCGCAGACCTTCCTGCCGAGCGCCGCGCCGACCCTGTCGATCATCGACGTCGAAACCAGGGTCTTGCCGATGGCGGCGTTCGGACTCCAGCCGACCCGGTTCTGGAAGAGGTACCAGATGGCCGTTGAGAGATAGTGGTTCGGGTTCATGAGCCCCGCCCCCTTCGTCACGATGCCGTGGCGGTCGACATCCGTATCGTTGCCGCAGGCGATGTCGAAACGGTCCTTCAACCGGATGAGGCTCTCCATGGCAAAGGGCGAAGAGCAGTCCATCCTGATCTTCCCGTCCCTGTCCAGGGTCATGAAGGAAAACGTGGGATCCACATTCTCGTTGACGACTTCCAGATGCAGGCCGTAACGCTCGGCGATCGGGTGCCAGAAAGCGACCGCCGCCCCGCCGAGCGGGTCGATGCCGATCCTGAGGCCCGCCGCCGCAATGCTCTCCATGTCGACGACGCTGCCGAGAGCGTCGACGTAAGGCGTCACGTAGTCGTGACGGCGGATGCCGCCGGCCCTCAGGGCTCTTTCGAAGAGAACCCTCCTGACCCCCTCGAGACCCCTGGCCAGCAGCTCGTTGGCCCTCTCCTCGATGGCCTTGGTCGTTGCGGTATCCGCCGGGCCGCCGTGGGGCGGGTTGTACTTGAACCCTCCGTCCTCGGGTGGATTGTGGGAAGGGGTGACGACCACGCCGTCGGCGAGTCCGCGGCTTCCCCGAATCTCGCGGTTGTGGACGAGTATCGCATGGGAGATCACCGGGGTCGGCGTGTAGCCCAGCCCTTCCTGGATGAACACGTCGAGACCGTTCCCCGCAAAAACCTCGATGGCGCTCGCCAGGGCCGGTTCGGAAAGGGCATGGGTATCCATCCCGAGAAAGAGCGGTCCGCCAATCCCCTGCGCCTTCCGGTACTCGCAGATGGCCTGGCTGATGGCGAGGATGTGCGCCTCGTTGAAACTCTTCCGGAGCGACGATCCCCGGTGCCCCGAGGTTCCGAAGGCGACCCGCTGCTCCGGGTCTGAGGCATCCGGCGCATGCGTGTAATAGGCCGAGACCAGTCGCGGGATGTTCGCCAGTATCGATCGCGGCGCCGGTTTTCCGGCGAGTTCATGCATTGTCATCCTTTGCTCCTAAGGCCAAATCTTCTGTCCCGCCCATACTTTTGATCTTCCGATTTCCATGCCAGATCTCGGGGCGCCGCGGTTTGCTTTCAAGTGAAGAATAAAATTGAGGAAATCAGAAGGGCAGAGGCATGGAGGGTTGGCAGTGGAGGGCTGTCAGGACGATATATCGTCCTCGGGATGATATGCCGTCTTTCGAAATCGAGAAATGGTGACTGATGCTTCGACCGGGACGATGCCTAAATCATTCGTCAGAAAATTTCCGGTCCGGCCTGGCGGGTGAGTGTCCCTTCCAGACGCAGGGACGGCTGGCCGGAAAGGGTGCCTTGAAGGGTGATGGTTCCGTCACCGATCCTGCCGGAGAAATCGAGGAGAGCGCTGGCTCCCTCTTCCACCAGTCCGAAGATCGTCAGCGGATCGGCGCCATAATGCTTCATAACGATTTCACCTCTGACGGTCTCTCCGTCCAAGGTATAGCTGCCGACATGGTAAAAGAGGGAATTGCCGCCGTAGATGCGGCCGTCGCGCAAAATCAGCACCCCGAAGCCCTGGCTGATGTTGCTGACATTCGATCTGACCTGAGCCGTCCACAAACCTTCGATCATGGCTTTCCTCCCGGGGTTCCCGCTTCTGGCAACGGTGGCGGATTGCACGATAAAGGGGGCGAGTCCGCGGCCTGCTTTCCGGCGAGTTCATGCAACTTCATCCTTTGCTCCTCTTCCCGATCTTCCGGTGACGGCGGATCAGGGCGTTGGTCGAGCCGTCGTGATCGAGCGCGGGCTCCTGTTCGCTCTCGAGTTCCGGGATGATGCGCTGGGCGAGCGCCTTCCCAAGCTCCACCCCCCACTGATCGAAGGGGTTGATGTTCCAGATCACCCCCTGGGTGTACACGCAGTGTTCGTACAGCGCCACGAGCTTGCCGAGGATTTCCGGGGTGAGCTGCTCGGCGAGGATCGTGTTCGAGGGGCGGTTTCCGGTGAAAACCCGGTGGGGCACGAGCCAGTCCGGCGTCCCCTCGGCCCTGACTTCCTCTGGGGTCCTGCCGAAGGCCAGGGCTTCGGATTGGGCGAAGACGTTGGCGAGGAGCAGGTCGTGATGCCGCCCCATGGGGTTGAGCGACTTGTGGAAAGCGATGAAGTCGCAGGGGATGAGCCGGGTTCCCTGATGAATCAGCTGGTAGAAAGAGTGCTGTCCGTTGGTCCCCGGTTCTCCCCAGTAGATGGGGCTGGTCTGGTAGTCGACCTCGACCCCGTCGAGCGTGACACGCTTGCCGTTGCTCTCCATCGTCAACTGCTGCAGGTAGGCCGGGAAGCGCTTCAGGTACTGCTCGTACGGCAGAACCGCAATGGTCGGCGCGTCGAAGAAGTTGACGTACCAGATGGAAAGGAGTCCCATGAGCACCGGCAGATTGCGTTCGAAGGGGGCCGTGCGGAAGTGCTCGTCCATCTGGTGGAAGCCGTCGAGGAGGGCGCGAAAATGGTCCGGGCCTATTGCGAGCATCGTCGAAAGGCCGATCGCCGAGTCCATGGAGTAGCGCCCGCCGACCCAGTCCCAGAATTCGAACATGTTGGCCGTGTCGATCCCGAACTCGGCCACCTTTTCGGCATTGGTCGAAACCGCGACGAAGTGCCTTGCCACGGCCTTCTCGTCGCCTCTCAGCCCCCGGAGCAGCCACTCCCGAGCCGTCCGGGCGTTGGTCATCGTCTCCAGCGTCGTGAACGTTTTGGAGGAGACGATGAAGAGGGTTTCCGCAGGGTCGAGGTCGAGGACCGCCTCCGCGAAGTCGGTTCCGTCAATATTGGAGACGAAGCGGAAGGTCATGGAGCGGTCGCTGAAGTGCCTGAGCGCCTCGTAGGCCATCACCGGCCCGAGGTCGGAGCCGCCGATGCCGATGTTGACGACGTTGCGGATGCGCTTGCCGGTATGGCCGCGCCAATCGCCGCTGCGGACGCGGCTGACGAAGGCGCTCATCCGGTCGAGCACGGCGTGCACCCCGGGGACCACGTTCTCGCCGTCGACGAGGATCGTCGCCCCCCGGGGGGCGCGCAGGGCCACGTGGAGGACGCCCCGGCCCTCCGTGATATTGATCTTCTCCCCCCGGAACATGGCGTCGATCCGCGCTCGCAGGCCGGATGCCTCGGCCAGCTGCAGGAGGAGCCGAAGAGTCTCGTCGGTGATGCGGTTTTTCGAGTAGTCCAGATAGAGGCCGACGGCCTCGACCGCCAGACTCTCTCCCCGCCCGGGGTCCTCGGCGAAGAGTTCGCGGAGATGGCGCTCCCGGATGGCGGCGTGGTGTTCGGTGAGGGCCCTCCAGGCGGGGCGGGCGGTCAGCGGGGTGATGGCTTCTGTCATGGTTGGCTTCCTTGTCTCCTCATAATCAGCAAGGGGAGGTTGACGGAATCGACAGGGTGTTCAGCTGCAGCACAAAGCTCAGTGTTGAAGTTTACAACGAAACCTTCCATTTTTCTAACCGGTTTGTTCGTTTTCAAGCATATGCAGCGGGAAGCGTACTTTCCCCGCAATCGACGAACGCCATGGAGTTACGTACCGTCGGTTTTAGCGATCGCGGAAGTACCCCTTCTTTTGTTCTGCCTGGCGACCTGGACCTTCAGAAGCAGGTACGCGGGCTTTCCGGCGGAATCCGGTCAGAATATTTCCGGTCCGGCCTGGCGGCTGAAAGTCCCCCAGGCGCAGGGACCGCTAGGCGGAAAGGGTGCCTTCGATGGTGATAGTTCCGTTACGAAGCGTGCCCGAGAAATCGAGAAGGGCGCTGACTCCATCTTCCATCAGACCGAAGACGGTCAGCAGGATGTCTCTCCGTCAGACTCACGGCGGCAGGAAAACAGGGATGCGCACCTCGTCATCGAGTTCGCGCCGGTCGGTGGGGTTGTCCTTCTTCAATACCAGCCAGCCCCACCCCGGCTCGTAGGGTTGGGAAATGGTGACCACACTTCTGAAGGGAACCCAGCCTCTGGTCATCCACGGACCCTGGGCGCTGGCGTAGTGGCGGGCGACGACACTTCCCATCCTCTCGATGACCAGCAGCGGAAAATCCCCCTCGAAAAACCATGGACCCCGGGCCTGGCCGCTGATCTCGATCGTCTCCTTGACCACGGAAGTGCCGGGGGACGGTGCGTCTACCCGGATCCATTCGCTTCTGCAGTGGCCTCTGGACGCTACCTTCAGCAGCTGCGCGGCACGAAAACCGCCGGGGCAGTCGGCCCCGAAACCATCGCCGGGAGCCGGCGTCTCCTCTCCCGAGAGAATCATGAAGACGGGAGCATAGGGAGGCAGGTCTGCCGCCGCCTGGCGGTGGGCAGCCCGGATGTCCCCATAGGCCGGAGAATCGCCCATCAGCCAACGCGGCTGTTCCTCGCCGCAGAGAAGGATTTCTCTCACCTCGTGGCCGATGGTCACCCATCCCTCGCGAGGCGCAGCTCCCTTCCCCTCTAAAAACCTTTCTAACAAGAGATCGTTTTCGACCAGGAAATAACGCTCGACCGCGCTGGTGGGGGCGGCGGCCATGGGTTCGCCCGGCCGGTGCTCGGCATAGCGGATGATGATCAGTCCATTGCGGACAGACAGCTCCTGCGGCGCGATGCGGTCGCCTAGAAAAACGGCGTTGCTGCCTTGCCACTTCCGGTCCTTCTGCAGCGCCGCGGCGAGGTGGAAAAAGCTGCCGCTTCCGCCGGTCTGCTGCACCAGCAGCAGTGCCGCGTCCGCGGTGCCGTCGCCATCGAGGTCTCCGGCGACCGGTTCGCCGAAGATTTCCGTCACGGTGCGTGAGGCAGCCCCGGGGATGACCTGATTCTCGGCGCGGCCTCCGCTCAGGGAGACGAAGCGCCCCGCGATCCGATAGGTGGCCGAGGCGGGAGAATCCGCTTCGGCGGCCTGGCCCACTGTAGCCGCTTTCGGCTGCTCTGGCGGCAGACCGACGCACCCGCAGACCATCAGCAGGGTGAGAGGATATAAAAGCCTGAGGTGAAGCATCGTCAGTTCTCCACCGAAGCTTTAACGCAAAGGGACGAGCCGGTCGCCGGCCTTGATGGCGACCACGCCCCGGCGGGGAATGACCGCCAGTGCCATAGCGACCCGGTCCTCGATGGGCAGGGCCGACATGGTTTCCATGGCGAGGACATCGATCACCCCCTGGTCCGCCTCCACCTTGAAGATGTCAGTGTGGTTGTAGAAGGTGGTATTGCGGTGGAAGACCACCAGGCTCCGGTCGAAGTCGACGGCCGGCAAAGGTGTGTCCGGCTTGAAGGCCCGCCACACGGCGGCGAAGGTTGCAGGGTCCGATATGAAGCCTGTCGGCGACTGCTGCTGGCCCTCGGGTAGACGCGCGAGCTCTTTTACGGGGAAGTCGCCGCTCCAGAGATCGAGAAGCGGCAGCTCTCCCGTGGGCGGCGGGCCGGAGATGGCGGCGCAAGCCGCCACGGCGAGGCCGAAAAACGTGGCGAGAAGAATACCCAGCGGCTTGCGTGCGGGAAAATGGGAGGGCCATTTCATGCACTCCATCAGCGGCACATTCTTGCCACCGGCCAGAATCAGCATCTCGATCCCCTGAGATCCATGATTTCCATGCGGTTGCGCCCCTCGGGGTGTTTTCTAGAGGGGCCTTCGGTCAGGATGGCCATATCCCCCCCCACCTGATGCCTCTCCAGCCAGCTCCGAACGAAGGAATCCCAGTCTTCCGGATGGTACGGTTCGTACACCGGATACACCCCGTAGGAAAAAGCGAGACCTTGGCAGGTGCGTTCGGACGAGCTCACCGCCGCGACCCAGACCGGCAGCCGGAAGAGGGAAAGGCTACGGGCGGTGGCGCCGCTGTGGGTGGGGACGAAGACGGCGGCGGGAGAGGCGTACTTGATGCTCGCCTCGACCGCCACGGCGATGAGGTGAGCGGGCTTGAGCCTTCCCTTGAGATCCACCCCCTCGAACAGCCCCTCAACCGTGATCGGCTGCTTGCGGGGTTCGACGGCGGCGGCGATCCGGGACAGCATCGCCACGGCATCCACGGGATATTTCCCCATCGCCGATTCGGCCGAGAGCATGACGCAGTCGGTGCCGTCGAGGATGGCGTTGGCGACGTCGGTGGCCTCGGCGCGGGTCGGCCGGCGGCTCTCGGTCATCGACTCGAGCATCTGGGTGGCCGTGATGACCGGCTTGGAGCGCCGATTGGCCTGGCGCATGAGGTCCTTCTGGATGACGGCGATCCTTTCGATCGGCACCTCCACCCCCAGGTCCCCCCGGGCGATCATGATGCCGTCGGAGGCATCGAGGATATCGTCCATATGCTCGAGGGCATTGGAGCGCTCGATCTTGGCGATGATGAAGGGGTGGTAGTCCAGCGCCTCCGCCGCTCGGCGGACCGCCCTGATGTCGTCGCCGGTCTCGACGAAGGACTGACTGACGGCGTCTATTCCCTCCCGCGCGGCGAACCGGAGGCACTCGTGGTCCCGCTCGGTGAAGGCGCCGAGGCCGAGGTCGATGCCGGGAAGGTTGAGTCCCTTGCGGGATCGCAGCTCGCCGCCGACCACCACCCTGCAGGCGACGTCGTTACCGGTGACTGAGACGACCTCGATCTGGATGATGCCGTCGTTGAGAAAGAGCGCATCGCCGGGCTTGACGGCCTGAGGCAGCCGTTTGAAGGAAACGGCCATCCTCCCCCGGTCGCCGTCGATCTCCTCGGTCGTCAGCACGAGCGGATCGCCCGGGCTCAGTTCGACCGGCTCTTCCCTGAGCTTGCCGATGCGCATCTTCGGCCCGGAGAGGTCGGCCATGAGGGCGATCCTGCGCCCCGTTGCCGCTGATGCGGCACGCAGGTTGTCGATGACTTTCTTGTGGGCGGCGAAGTCGCCATGGGAAAAGTTCAGGCGGGCGACATTCATCCCCGCCTCCAGCATCCGCTCCATGACCTCCCGGGACTCGGAGGCCGGGCCGATGGTGCAGACGATCTTGGTCTTGTGGTCGGGAAGATTCACGTGACACCTCCTCGTGTCCTGATTGGTTAATTCCGTCCATTAATTCTGGCCCTTTTGGCCGCTGGCTGCGTTGCGTCTCCTCGGTTTAGCTTTGGCTAGGCCTGCGTCGCCGTGCCTTCCCAGCGACCAAAATGCCTCAGAATTATCTGAATGGACTAACCAAACAGGACACTGGTCTGAGGAAAAACGCCGGCATCGGCCGGTTTCCATCCGGAGATTGCCTCCCCCGTTGTGTCAATCGGACTTCGTCGGCGGCATCGTCCGTCCCTCGATAAGCCGCGTCCCCCGAGTGCGGGTGAAGTAGTGCCAGGCCCATTTCGTGAAGACGACCAGCTTGTCCTCGTTCTGCATCAGGTACCAGATGTGGAGAAAGGCCCAGGCGAGTTTGGCCGCGCGACCGCTGAGCCGCACCCTGTTCGACTCCATGATGGCGAACGTGCGGCCGATGGTCGCCATGTTCCCCTTGTCGTGATAGACGAAGGGAGGCGGCGCCGGCCCGCCCTGCATCCGCCTCAATATCGCCTGGCCGGCGTAACGGCCGCTCTGGATCGCCACCGGCGCCACCCCCGGCAAGGTTCCCGTCCCGTGCCGGATCGAAGCCGCATCCCCGACGACAAAGATCTCCGGGTAGCCCGGAACGGTCAGATCGGGCTCCACCACCAACCGTCCCTGCCGGTCCCGCTCACCCCTCAACAGACCGCACAGGCCTGCACCCTGCACGCCGGCTGCCCATATGACGTTGCGGCTGGCAACCCGTTTGCCGCCGATGTTAACTCCATCGGCGTCGATGTTTTCAACCCTCGAATTGAGCCAGACTTCAACCCCGATCCGCTCCAGTTCCCGGTGGGCTTTTTCCGCCAGTTCCGGGGCGAAGGCGGGCAGAAGCCGGGGGCCCGCCTCCACCAGAATCACCCTCGCCCGGGCCGGGTCGAACCGGCGAAACTCCCTGGCCAGGGTTTCCCGGAACATCTCGCTGAAGGAGCCGGCCAGCTCGCACCCTGTCGGCCCCCCGCCGACGATGACGAAGGTGGTCAACTCCGGCAGCGCCCCGGGGTCCTCCTGCAACTCGGCCAGCTCGAACGCCTCCAGGATGCGGGAACGGAGCGCGATGCCTTCCTCGAGGGTCTTCATTCCAGGAGCGAAGCGGGCCCATTCGTCATGTCCGAAATAGCTCGTCTCCACCCCCACGGCCACTACCAGGTAGTCGTAGTCGAAGGGATGCTCCGGATAGAGGTCGAGGTAAATCTGTCGTTTGGCCGGATCGAGTCCGATCACTTCCGCAAGGGCCACCACCGTGTTCCCCTGGGAGGCGAGAAGCTCCCTGATCGGCGAGGCGATATCGCCGTCGGCCAGCATGCAGCCGGCGACCTGATACAGGAGCGGCTGGAATAGATGGTGGTTGACCCGGTCCACCACCACGACCTGCGCCGGTGCGTAGCGCAGCTCCCTCGCCGCAGCGATCCCGGCGAAACCGCCGCCGACGATCACCACGCGGGGCCGACCCGGAGTGGGGGCGTCACCCTCATGCTGCTCGACGGCGTTGCCCTCATGCTTCTTCAACGACGTATCGTAGGGGCGATTCATGAATCGCCCCCTACAGGATTTCGCGCGTGCATGTCGAGTTGGCGATGACGGACATGGCCTGGCGGGCGATCTCCAGCTCCTCGTCGGTGGGGACCACGAGGACAGCGACCGGGCTTTCCTCCCGGCTGACGGTCGTAATCGTGCCGCCTACTCCCTTGTTCCGAGTCTCGTCGAGGGCGATCCCCAGGTTCTCAAGCCCGGCGCACGTCTTCCGGCGGACTACAGCCGAGTTCTCGCCGATCCCCCCCGTGAAGACCAGGGCATCGACGCGCCCCAGGGCCGCGGCATAGGCGCCGACGTACTTTTTGATCCGGTAGCAGAACATCTCCAGGGCCAGCGCGGCTGGCCCGTCCCCCGAGGCCGACCGGTCCTGGATCTCCCGCATGTCGGCCACACCGCAGATCCCCTTGAGTCCGCTCTGCGAGTTGAGCAGCTTCTCCAGCTCCGCCGGCGCCATACCGGTCTGCCTCAGCAGGTAGAAATGGAGGGCGGGATCGAGATCGCCGCAGCGGGTCCCCATCACCAGTCCCTCGAGGGGGGTGAGCCCCATGGAGGTGTCGATGCTCCGCCCCCCGGCAACGGCGGCGGCGCTGGCGCCGTTCCCCAGGTGCAGGGTGATGAGATTGACCTCTTCCGGCGCCCGTTCCATGTGCCGGGCCGCCTCCCTGGCCACATAGGAGTGGGATGAGCCGTGAAAACCGTAGCGGCGCACCCTGTACCGCTCGTACAACTCGTCGGGAACGGCGTAGCGGAATGCATGGGGGGGCAGGGTCTGGTGGAAGGCGGTGTCGAAGACCGCCACGTGCGGCGCCTGCGGAAAACGACCGCGTGCCGCCTCGATGCCGAGGAGATTGGAGGGGTTGTGGAGGGGGGCGAGGGGGATCAGGTCGCGGATGGCGGCGACCACCCCGTCGTCGATCAGGGTCGGGGCGGCGAAACGGTCCCCGCCGTGCACCACCCGGTGGGCGATAGCGGCCACTTCCCCTTCCTCCCGGATGACGCGGTCCCGGGCGTTCACCTCAAGAATGAACTCGAACCCCGCCTGGTGATCCGCCAGCGGCCGGCTGTGGATTTCTTCCCGGCGGCTGCCGTCTTCCCTTGTCCGGCGCTGGCGCAGCCGGCTTTCAGTGGTGCCGATCCTCTCCACCAGCGCATCGGCAATCGACTCGAGCTCCGGGACAGTGAACACCTCCATCTTGATCGATGAGCTGCCGCAATTGATGACCGCGCATTTCCTTTCCATGAGCTCCCTTTCCCTTCTTATTACAGCATCTCCCGGGGCTGGCCGGTGGAGGCGAGCACGCTGCTCCACAACCACCCCTCCGGGTCGATCTTCTTCCGGGCGCTGGTGGCCAGGGTGATCGGCACGTGGGTGAACTGGTGGTTCCAGAAGCCGACCACCATGTTGGTCCGCCCGGCCATCCCCGCATGCACGGCGCTGTGCCCCAGGAGCAGGCAGAGGGCCGAGTCGTGGGTGTTGGCCGGCTGGCTGCGGATGATGTAGCTCGGATCGATATACTTGAGGGTCACCTCCATGCTGCGGGCGGCGAAGTGCCACTTGATGGCGTCGCGCAGAAAGGTGCCGATGTCGCCGAACTTGATGTTCCCCGAAGTATCGCGCTCCGCCGTGGCCGCCAGCAGCTCCTGTCCCGCCCCCTCCGCCACCACGACAACGGCGTGGCCGCGCGACTCCAGGCGCCGCTGCAGGGCTCCCAGAAAGCCGGCCAGGGAAAAGGGGGCCTCCGGGATCAGGCAGAAGTTGACCTGGCTGTCGATCAGGGAGGCGAAGGCGGCGATGAATCCCGAGTCACGCCCCATCAGCTTCACCAGGCCGATCCCGTTGCGGGCGCCGCCGGCCTCGACGTGGGCCGCATAGATGGCCCGGTGGGCCTCGGTCACGGCGGTTTCGAAGCCGAAGGTCTTCTGGACAAAGGAGATGTCGTTGTCGATCGTCTTGGGAATTCCGATGATGCTGAGGGGAAGTCCCCGGCGGCGGGCCTCCGCCGCCAGGGCGCCGGCCCCCTTCAGCGTCCCGTCCCCCCCCACCGTGAAGAGCACGCCGATTCCAAGCTCCTCCAGGTTGTCGACCATCTCGGCCGGCTTCTGGGGCCCCCGGGATGAGGCGAGGATCGTCCCTCCCAGCTCTCCGATGTGCCCCACCGCTTCGGGGGTCAGATCCAGGGGGGTGTGCCCGAGACGCTTCACCAGCCCCTCGTATCCGTACCGGAACCCGTAGACCTTGCGCACGCCGTAGTGGTGGTGCAGGCTGAGGGTGACGGCGCGGATCACATCGTTGATCCCGGGGCAGAGGCCGCCGCAGGTGACGATGCCGCAGGCGGTCTTCGCCGGCTCGAAGAAGATCCGTTCGCGCGGTCCGGCCAGCTCCAGCGTTGGAGGTTCCCCTCCGTCGCCGATACATCCCTCGATCTCATCGAAGCGGGAGTGGTACATGATCCGCTCGCTGTCCAAGGTGAACCGCACCCCCTGCATCGGTGACGGGAAGCGGCACTCGCCGAGCCGCTCGATGGTAAAATCCAGTTGAGCATTCATGGTGCCTCCCTTGGACGCGGGTCTCCTGTATTGCGGAGGGTCTCGAGATTATTTCAACCCTACGTCCTTCAGTGCGGTCTTGCAGCGGGAGCTGACCTTCGCCTCGTTCTCCCGCAGACAGTCGAGCAGCCGCCCCTCGCCGGGTTTGACCTCGGCGCAGTAGCTCTCGAGATCGTCCCGGCATTCGTTGACCGTGTAGGACAGGGCGCTGAGGGCCCGCTCAAGCTGCGCCGCCGCGTCGTAGAGCGCATACTCGCAGCGAGGGGAGAGCTTGTCCTGGTAAGCGTAGAGGCAGGCTAGAATCCGGCCCTCGCCCGGGGTGACCTCCTTGCACCAGGTGGTCAGTTCCTTCTCGCACCCCTCGAGGAAGGTGCCGACGGCCTCCTGCGTCTCCTTCGGCGGGTCCGCGGCGAAAACGGGACCGGTCGTGAACGACAGAAACATAACCGACAAGAACGCGAACCATTTCATCGGGCACCTCCATTTGTTAGGGTTTAGAAGATCTCCGTGATGTACTTGAACGGGTAGTCGGAGGACTTGTACTTGCCAATTTTCTTCCGATCCGGCAGCTTCACTTTTTCTCGCGGCAAATCCTCGTAGGGGATTTTGCTGAGCAGATGACTGATGATGTTCAGGCGCGCGCGCTTTTTGTCGTCCGACTTCGCCACGAACCAGGGCGCCCAGGGGGTGTCGCTCGCCGTGAACATCTCGTCGCGGGCGCGGGTGTAGTCATCCCAGCGTGTATAGGACTTGATGTCCATCGGCGAGAGCTTCCAGATCTTGCGGCCGTCGTCGATGCGCCCCTCCAGCCGGCGGGTCTGCTCCTCCGGGCTGACCTCGAGCCAGTACTTGAGGAGGATGATGCCCGACTCGATCATCAGCTTCTCGAATCCCGGCACGACTTCCAGAAAACGCTTAGCCTGCTCCTCGGTACAAAAACCCATCACCCGCTCGACCCCCGCCCGGTTGTACCAGCTGCGGTCGAAGATCACCACCTCTCCGGCCGCCGGAAAATGCGGGATGTAGCGCTGCCCGTACATCTGGGACTTCTCGCGCTCCGTCGGCGTGGGGAGGGCCATCACGCGGAATGTCCGCGGGCTGACCCGCTCGGTGATCGCCTTGATGGTCCCCCCCTTGCCGGCACCGTCGCGTCCCTCGAAAACGATGCAGACCTTGAGCCCCTTCTCCTTGACCCACTCCTGAAGTTTGACCAGTTCCACGTGGAGGCCGGCAAGTTCCTTCTCATATTTTTTTCTCGTCAGCTTCCTGTCGGGTTCCCCGCTGCTCTTTTTGTCTTTTTTCCTGTTCTTCCTGGCAGCGCTCATCGGCTTGCTCCTTTCCCTCTCGGCCCCACTCTGGATTGTCCACTCCTTGCCCGGTCACCTGCTGTTCCTCACTCCACCCAGGCCCGGGCTTCGGCGAGCCGGTTCCGGGTAAAATACTTGACCTGGGTGGGCCGCAAACCGGCGCCGGTGAACATCAATATCGAGGTTTCCCATTGGGGTTCGCCGACGATGGCGATTTTCCCGATCCTGTCGCCGTGCTCCACGAGAAAGGTCGTGTCGTGCCAGACCTCACCCCCCAACCATCCGCGAAAGTCCTCTTCGACCATGACCAGCACCCTGGCCTTATCCTGTCCCATGCCCCCTATGCAGGCGGCCTGAACGGCGTCCAGCTCTTCCTTGAGCAGGGCTCCGGAAATACGAATGATCCAGATGCCGCTTTCTTCGCGTTGAATGGTCGCTCCCATAAGTACGCCTTTCAGGTGTCCTTCTTCACCAACGTCCGCATACGTAACGATCCGATCTTTCTCCCTTCCGTCAAGGGGGGAGATAAATTGCATGCCTCTACAGGGTCTCATCAAGGCGCTTCGGTGACGATGTAGACTACGCTGCCGCTCGAGTAGCCGCGGCTGTACCAGGTGCCGCTGCAGTTGTAGTAGTGGGTGCCGTTGACAATCACCACCGAAGTGGAGCAGGGCAGTGTGGTCACGTAGTTCGAACTTACTGCTGCGGCCGTCGCCGCGCCCACCGTCGCGCCGACCACGACACCGGCCGCGAAATCATCGTCATAATGGCCGTGCCAGTGATCGTCCCAGTATTCGTCTTCGGCCCAGTCCTGCCGGTCCTCGCGGGCCTGGTCGGCATGGCTCTGCCAGTCCTCGCGGGCCTGGTCGCGCTGGTCCAGACGATCCTGCTGACGGTCGCCCCTGTCTTCCTGCCGCTGACCCTGCCGGTCTCCGGCCCCCTCAGGCCGCTGCGCCGGGCGCTGCGCTGCACCCACCTGTCCGGTGGATGGCCGTTCCGGCCGCGTTCCGGCACCGGCTCCGGGCCGCTGCTGCATTGACGGCTGGCGGGAAGGTTGCGCCGGACGCTGGGAAACGGAGCGGGAGGAGAACCCGCCGCCTCTGGCCGGGCTGCTGCGGGTGAACCCGCCGCCGCCTCTTGCGCCCCCGCCGCCTCTAAAGCCGCCGCCCCCCCCTCTGCCGCCGCCGCGGGCGTCGACAATGCCGGGGAGGGAGAGCAGGAACAAGAAAATCACGAAAATCGACAGTATGGCCGATGACGTCCTGAGGGTCATTTTTCGCCTCCTTCCCTGGGCGGGGCCTGACTTCCGATTCGGGCCGGAATGATGAAGGGGACTTTCTCCGCCCCGGCCGGCGGGGTGAAGACGAAGCGGTCGGCGGCGGCTTCGGGGGCCAGGTTCCAGTCGGAGAACTCGGCCCAGAACTGAGGCTCACCCGGGATCTCCTTGTAGGTGATGACGACTCGTCGCGGCAGCGGCTGCGCGCCCTGGGTGATCCAGAACTGGCAGTCGACCTCGGCGGTGCGGACGGCCAGATGGTCGACGGGTACGTTGAAGAGGGCGTCCGTCTCCACGTAATCGACCGATTGGATCAACTTTTCTAACTGCTGCGGCAGACCGGTGTGGAACATCCGGGCGAGAGGGATCGTCATCTGCAGGTCCCGAACCAGGTAGACCAGCGCGCCGTCCACCGTCCCGGGTTTCTCCACTGTGGCGTAGACGTTGTCATCGGCCTTGAAGGCCGTGATTGTCTTTCCGTCGAACAGCACCATTCCCTGCTCGCCGTCACTGAACTCCACCTCGACGCGCATCCGGTCGGGGCGCTGGAGCAGGACCCGGCGCTTCTCGCCGAACTCGATCCGCTCCCCGTCTTCCTGGATGGCATCGTAGCCGCTGCGCACGCTTACGCTGAAGCTCTGTGCCTGACCGAGAAAACGGGCCATGTTCATCAGGATCTCCATCTCCTCTCCGCCCTGTTCTTCCCCGGCGGCAGCGGGCGCTGCCTCCTGGGCCGACGCCGTCCCGTTCCAGAGCAGCAAGGCGGCCGCTACGGTCAGTGCCGCGACAGACCCTTTGATCGCTCGTAAAAGTTTCCATCGTCTGCTTGCCATCGTCTCCTCCGTTGGGTTGAAACCCGCCTGTGCCGCCGCCTGCCATTCGGAAAAATAGAGTTTCCACTTATCTTCCTTCCTGGCTCCCGAAGAGCGTCGTGCCGGCACCCCGCAACTCCGTCACCGCCCGCTTGACCCGCTCGGCCATTCCCGCCTCGGCCAGCGCCAGATAGGTGCGGGGGTCGTAGGCCTTCTTGTCTCCCACCTCGCCGTCCACCTTGAGGACCCCGTCATAGTGCGTGAACATGTGAGCGGCGATGGGACGGGTGAAGGCGTACTGGGTGTCGGTATCGATATTCATCTTGACCACGCCGTAGTCGAGGGCCTCATGGATTTCGTGAAGCTCCGAGCCCGAGCCGCCATGGAAGACCAGGTGGAAGCGGGCCGTCTCGCCGTAGCGGGCGACCACCGCCTCCTGGCATTCCTTGAGCACCTCGGGGCGGAGTTTGACCGCGCCGGGCTTGTAGACGCCGTGGACGTTGCCGAAGGTGGCGGCCAGCAGGTAACGGGCGCCGATGCCGTTCAGCCGCCGGGCCACCTCCAGGGTGTCCTCGGGGGTGGTATAGAGCCTGGCGCTTGCTTCGGCCCGGATGCCGTCCTCCTCCCCCCCCACGACGCCGGCTTCGATTTCCAGGATCAGGTCGCTTGCCTTGAAGCGCTCCAGGAGCCTCGCGGCAATCTCCAGGTTCTCCGCCAGCGGCAAAGCGCTGCCGTCGAACATGTGGCTGTTGAAGAGGTTGGGCTGCCCGGCGGCGCGTCGTCTTTCGGTCTCCACCACCAGCGGCAGGACGAACGCCTCGAGCTTGTCCGCCTGGCAGTGGTCGGTGTGCAGCGCCACATAGATGGGGTAGCGTTGGGCCGCCCGGTGGAGATGCTCGGCAATGGAGATCGCGCCCAATGCCATCTCCTTGACCGCCGTCCCCGAAGCGAAGGCTCCGCCGCCGGTGGAGACCTGGATAATGCCGTCGCACCTGGCTTCGGCGAGTCCCTTCAGCACGGCATTGGCGGTGGTCAGCGACGAGACGTTGATGGCCGGGTAGGCAAAGCGGCCGGCCCGGGCACGATCGAGCATTTCACAGTAGGTTTCATAGTCGGCTACCGGCATAATGACCTCCAGTCGCTCGAAGGACGGTGCATTCCGCTCTTCGGCCTTAGCGGACGAAAGCGCCGCGGCCGGCGAACACGGCAGCGGCCCCCAGTTCCTCTTCGATGCGCAGCAGTTGGTTGTACTTCTCCACCCGCTCGCCTCGGCAGGGGGCGCCGGTCTTGAGGTGGCCGGTGCCCATCGCCACGGTAAGGTCGGCGATGAAGCTGTCCACCGTCTCACCCGAGCGGTGTGAAACCATCGAGCCCCAGCCGGCCCGGCGCGCCATTTCGATGGCGGCCACCGTTTCGCTCAGAGTGCCGATCTGGTTGAGCTTGATCAGCACGGCGTTGGCGGCCTTCTCTCTGATGCCGCGCGCGATGCGCTCGACATTGGTGACGAACAGGTCGTCGCCGACCAGTTCGACCCTGTCGCCGAGTCTGCGGTTGAGGAGCTGCCAACCGTCCCAGTCATCCTCGGCCAGACCGTCCTCGATCACCACGATCGGATATTTCTCCACCCACTCTTCCCAGAGAGCGACCATCTCGGCGGCAGTCACCTTCCGCCCTTCCGTGCGCAGGTTGTACATCCCGTCCTCGTAGATACCGCTGACGGCCGGGTCGATGGCAAGCGCAATCTGATGTCCGGGCGCGTAGCCGGCCTTCTCGATGGCCTGGAGGATCAACTCGACGGCGGCGGCATTGGTCTTGAGCGCCGGCGCGAAGCCCCCCTCGTCGCCGACGCCGGTTGTGTACCCGCTTTCCTTCAGCACCGCCTTGAGCGCATGGTAGACCTCGCTCCCCCAGCGCACCGCCTCCCGGAAGGTAGGGGCCCCCACAGGTCGCCAGGCTCACGCCGAGCACGGCGTTCGCCCCCAGCTTCCCCTTGTTCGGGGTGCCGTCCAGCGCCAGCATGGCCCCATCGACGGCGCCCTGGTCGAGGGCGTCCAGGCCGACGACGGCGCCGGCGATCTCCCGATTGACATGTTCGACGGCCTTCAGCGTCCCCTTGCCGCCGTAACGGGCCTTGTCCCCGTCGCGCAGCTCCAGCGCCTCATGCACCCCGGTGGAGGCGCCGGAGGGGACCGCGGCCCGCCCGCAGGCGCCCCCCTCCAGGGCGACCTCGACCTCCACTGTGGGATTGCCCCGCGAATCCAGTATTTCTCTCCCTTTTATGCCGACGATCCTTGCCATGCCGGTCTCCTTTGCTAGGAGGCTGATGAAAAACGCCCATCTGCGGCGTTGTCCTCACCCTTCGTCAACGACGTACCTTCCAGGTACGCCTTAATCCTCAGGATTTCGTCCGCCTTGCATCTGGGCATTTTTGATCAGCCTCGGAAATCGGGTTTTTTCAACACCCTTCGTAGTTCGTTGAGACGATCCTCACCGCTGTCGCGAAATCATGTAGCGCAGCAGATCGACCACCCGATGGGAGTACCCCCATTCGTTGTCGTACCAGGAAACCACCTTGAAGAACCGCTTCTCCCCCTTGAGGTTGTTCTGGACCGTGGCGAGGGAGTCGTAGATGGAGGAGCTCTCCGAGTGGATGAAGTCGGTGGAGACCAGCTCCTCCTGCGAGTATTCGAGATACCCCTTGAGGTAGCTTTCCGACGCCTTCTTCATCAGGGCGTCGATCTCCTCGATGGAGGTTTCCCGCGCCGAACGGAAGGTCAGGTCGACCACCGAAACATCGGGGGTGGGGACGCGGAAGGCCATCCCGGTGAGCTTCCCCTTCACCGCCGGCAGCGCCTCCCCCACCGCCTTGGCCGCACCGGTCGTCGAGGGAATGATGTTGACCGCCGCCGCCCGGCCGCCCCGCCAGTCTTTCTTCGAGGGGCCGTCGACGACCTTCTGGGTCGTCGTGTAGGAGTGGATGGTGGTCATCAGCCCGGTCTCGATGCCGATCCCCTCCTTGAGCAGCACATGCACCAACGGCGCAAGGCAGTTGGTGGTGCAGGAGGCGTTGGAGACCACGTGGTGGCTCCCCGGGTCGTACTCACCCTCGTTCACCCCCATCACCAGGGTCTTCACCTCCCCCTTGCCGGGGGCGCTGATGATGACCTTTTTCGCCCCGGCCTGGAGGTGCAGCGCCGCCTTGGCGGCATCGGTGTAGAGGCCGGTAGATTCGACCACGTACTCGACGCCCAGTTCCCGCCAGGGGAGAAGGTCGGGCGATTTGGCCGCCGCTACGCATTTGATCCGCTGTCCGTTCAGCATGAGGATGTCGTCTTCCTCCCGCGCCGGGTCGCTTTTTGCCGTGCTTACCTCCCCCTTGAAGCGGCCATGGACCGAGTCGTACTTGAGCTGATAGGCGAAATAGGAGGCGTCGGTGCCGACATCGACGACCGCCACCAGGTCGATCTCCCGTCCGATGAGCCCCTGTTCGGCCATCGCCATGAGGACCAGCCTGCCGATTCGGCCGAAGCCGTTGATTGCTACTTTCGCTGCCATCTGTTATCTCCTTTGACGCTGTACGCGCTTTTTCGATTATTCCGCCTCCGCGACGAGCTTCCGCTAAAAGATCGGGAGCGGTTCCCATACGATATCTCACTGGCTCCGGCCGTCAATGAGGCCCCCCTCATCTCCTTCTCCCTGACCGTCGGGCGCCTTTGCCGGTGCGGCGTACCACTGCTCCCTGGGGACGACCTTGGGGCGCTCCGGATCCTTCTCGTAGGCCGGGGTCATGATCTGCACTCCGTATTCGTTGAAGAGATCGAGAATGTTGCGGTGCAGGTCGGCATAGATCCGGTTCATCGCCTGCGGTTTGTGGCAGTAGGCGTTGATCTGGTAGGTGACGCTGAAATTGCCCAACCCCTTCTGCAGCACGAAGGGGGGCGGTTCCGGGAGGAGCCCCGGTGTGCGCAGCGCCGCTTCCACCAGCATCGCCTCTACCTGCCGCCACGGCGTCTCGTAGCTGATGCTGACGGTGGTGTGCAGGATCAGCCCCGGCTGTTGCGCCAGCGCGCTGTAGTTGACGACCTCGCCGTTGAGGATGAGGGAGTTGGGAATCACCACCTCCTCGTTCTTCGGCGTGCGCAGATAGGTGACGAGCAGCCGTCGCTGCTCGACGTCGCCGATATGCTCGCCGATCTTGATGCGGTCTCCCACCTTGAAGGTGCGGCGGTAGGTCATGGAGTAGCCGGCGATCAGGTTACCGATGAGGGAGGAGGAGCCCAGCGAAAAGAGGACCCCGATGAAGATCGATATCCCCTTGAAGGCGCCCGATTCGGAGCCGGGGATGTACGGGTAGGCGACGATCAGGGCGAAGGCGACCAGCAGCAGCCGCATCAGACGGTAAGTGGGCCAGGCCCATTCGGCTTCGAATTCGGGGAGGACGACCGTGCCGTCGGCCAGCCGGGAGAAGAAGAGGCGGACCAGTTTCAGCAGATAACGGACGGCAACGAAGAGGACGACGAGAAAAACGAGGTTGGGAAACTCCTCCGCCAATCCCAGGCCGAGGTTCCGGAACGGCCCGACCACCCCCACGAAAAGATGGTTGGCGAACCCGCGGGTCCAGGGAAACAGGGAAAGTACCCCATACAGGTAAAAAAAGACCGCAACCAGAACGGTGGCCACCCAGGCGAGACCGAGGACGGCCGTCAGCAGGCGCCACAAATGCTCGCGCCGCACCAGCCGGAATTTCTTGATCCGGACATCGTGGATCTTTTCCCGGAGGCGCGCCTCGATCCGGCGCCGCAGACGCCGGTAACACCAATGCCCGATCCCCAGCCCAACAAGGAGCAGCAGGGTGGCTCCGAGGGCGATACCCCCCTGCCGCAGCAGCTGTTCGGGGGCTCGGTCGCGGCGCCAGGCGGCGATCGCCTCGCCGATCCGGGCCTCAACGATCCGCACCAGAGTCTGCCGGTCGATCCCTTCCAGTTCGGCATCGGCATCGACAACCTGCAGGAGAACCCTCTCTCCCGCCTTAACGGTGCTGAACCCCGCCCCTTCCTCGCTCCGCAGGTCGCCGGGGGCGACGGCCGGATCGGCTGCCGCCTGCACGATCCGTTCGCCGATCGCCGCGGCCCGCTTTTCGGCCGGGAAGGAGGAGATTCCCCGCACCTGGAAGAGGGTGTAGCCGTCGACGGTCACCGGAGCCGTATGGAGGCCGAGAACCAGTTCCTCCTGCGCCGGCCGGTCCCCTTCGGCTTGCGCCGCAAGCGTATCCGCTCCCCAGAAAAGGAGGAGGAGCAGAACCGGCCAAAAGAGGAAACGACAGCGAATCATCGGGACTCTCCACAACGCTCTGCGGGCGGGCGCTCCGTCGGGTGCGGAAACGTCCGGCCCAGTTCCCGTCAGAGGGAAATCTCCCCGGCGGCCTCCGTCAATGTGGCGGCACTGTGCCGCAGCCCCTCCTGCTCCTCTGCCGAGAGGGTCGGCTGCAGCGTCGCGACGACGCCGGCCGCTCCGAGAATCCGCGGCAGCGACAGGCTGATCGCACCGTTCCCTTCGACCGTTTCGTGCATCGATATGGTGAAGACGCCGCGTTCGTCGTTGCGCACCGCCCGCGCCAGCCGCGACAGGCCGGCCCCGATGCCGTAGTAGGTCGCCTTCTTCCCTTCGATGATCCGGTAGGCGGCGCGCCGCACGCCGTCGTCGATGCGCGCCTTGACCTCCGCGTCGACGGGTTTGCCGACCTGTGCGGCCAGATCCTTCAGGGTCACCCCGCCCACCTGGGCGCTCGACCAGACGAGAACCTCGGAATCGCCGTGCTCGCCAATGACGCTGGCATGGATCGAATGGGGCGCGACGCCGAAGAATTCTCCGAGCAGGGTGCGGAACCGGGCCGTGTCGAGGACGGTCCCGGACCCGAAGACACGCCCAGAGGGGAGTCCGGAAATTCTCGTCACCATCTCGGTGATCAGATCGACGGGGTTCGAGGCCACGAGGAGAAGAGCTTCGGGGGCATGTGAGAGGACCTGGGGAACGACCAGCTGGAAAACCCGGACGTTCCGCGCCAGCAGCTGCATCCGGCTCTCTCCGGGCTGCTGGGCGACGCCGCATGCGAGAACGACGAGGGCCGCCCCCTCCAGGTCCTCATAGTCGCCGGCCGCCAACCGAACGGGGGTTGCAAAGGGGGTGGCATGCAGAATGTCCTCCGCCTGCGCCCCGGCGAGGTCCTTGTTGAGATCGATGAGCAGCAGCTCGCTGACAACGCCCTGCAGGACCATGGCATAGGCGGCGCTGCTTCCAACGAAACCGCAACCGATGATGCCGACTTTCATGCCTGTCTCCCCGGGATGACGTTGGTGACGGTCTTATCCGTCCGTGCTGTTTGTCCGGATCTCTTGAAGCATTCCTGCATGACAATTTCCCTAGGTATCCCTGGAATCCTGTAGATCTTCCTCGCTCAGCAGCTTCGGTACGACGGATCACTGCGCCGGCTTCGCCTTCCAGATCCGCTCGCAGTACTCCCGGATCGAGCGGTCGGAAGAGAATTTGCCCATCCGGGCCGTGTTGAGGATCGACATCTCCGTCCACCTCTGCGTGTCGCGCCAGGCCGCGCTCACCCGGTCCTGACAGTCGAGGTACGACTGGAAGTCGGCCAGCACCAGGTAGTCGTCGCTGTGGAGGAGGTGATCCACCAGTGGCCGGAAGAGCCCCGTGTCGCCACCGGAGAAGACGCCGGAGGCGATCTGGTCGATGGTCTCCCTCATCTGCGGGTTCCCCTCGTACCAGCTCCGCGGATTGTAGCCGCCGGCCTTCAAGTCGTGCACCTCCTCCGTGTTGAGCCCGAAGAGGAAGAAGTTGTCCTCTCCCACCTCTTCGCGGATCTCCACGTTGGCCCCGTCCAGGGTGCCGATGGTGAGGGCGCCGTTCAGGGAGAACTTCATGTTCCCGGTCCCCGAGGCTTCCTTCCCCGCCGTGGAGATCTGCTCGGAGAGGTCGGCCGCCGGGTAGATGAGCTGCCCGTTGGTCACGTTGAAGTCGGGGAAGTAGACGACTTTCAGGCGGCCCGCCACGTCGGGATCGGCATTGACCACCTCCCCCACGGAATTGATGAGCTTGATGATGAGCTTGGCCATGAAATAACCCGGCGCAGCCTTGCCGCCGAAGAGGAAGGTGCGTGGGGTGAAATCGCCCTGCGGGTCCCGCTTGATCCGGTTGTAGAGGGTGATGATGTGCAGGGCGTTGAGGTGCTGCCGCTTGTACTCATGGATCCGCTTCACCTGCACGTCGAAGAGGGAGCAGGGATCGACGGAGATGCCGGTACGCTCCTCGATCACTTTCGCCAGATTCTCCTTGTTCCCCTCCTTCACCTGCCTCCAGGCATCCTGGAAGGCGACGTCCCGGGCAAAGGACTCCAGCTTCCGCAGCTCCTTCGGGTTCTTCACCCATCCGTCGCCGATCCGGTCGGTGATCAACCGGGCCAGCCCGGGGTTGCTGAGCAGCATCCACCGCCTCGGGGTGACGCCGTTGGTGACGTTGTGGAACTTTTCCGGGGAGAGATCGAAGAAGTCCCGCAGCACGGTCTGCTTCAGCAGTTCGGAGTGGAGCGCCGCCACACCGTTGACGGCGTGGCTGCCGACGCATGCCAGGTTGGCCATCCGAACGTATTTATCTCCGTTTTCATCGATGATCGAAAGCCGGGCGACCCGCCCTTCGTCGCCGGTGAAGCGCCGGCGCACCTTGTCGAGAAAGCGGCCGTTGATCTCGTAGATGATCTCCAAGTGCCTCGGCAGCATTTCGGCAAACAGCGGCAGCGGCCACTTCTCCAGGGCTTCGGGGAGGAGAGTGTGATTGGTGTAGGCCAGCGTTTCGCGGGTAATCCCCCAGGCCGTATCCCACCCAAGGGCATGCTCGTCCACCAGCAGCCGCATCAGTTCGGCGACTGCGATAGCCGGGTGGGTGTCATTGAGCTGTACGGCGAATCCGCCGGCGAAGTCCTCGAAAGAGCCGCCGCGCCACACATGGGTGCGGATCATGTCCTGCAGCGAGCAGCTGACGAAGAAGTACTGCTGGGCCAGGCGCAGTTTCTTGCCGATAGCCGGTTCGTCGTTGGGATAGAGGACTTTGGAAATGGTCTCGGAGATCACCTTCGCGTCGACGGCAAGGTAGTAATCCCCCACGTTGAAGGCCTGGAAATCGAAGGACTCCACCGCCTCCGACTTCCACAGCCGGAGCACGTCGGTTAAGCCGGAGCGGTAGCCGGCCACCGGGGTGTCGTAGGCGACCCCCTTGACCACACGGGAGGGTATCCAGCGGACACGATACCGCCCCTGCTCGTCCTGCCAGGATTCGGTCCGACCGCCGAAGCCTACCTGAAAGGTGATATCCGGCCGACAGAGCTCCCATGGATTGCCGAGGCGAAGCCACTTGTCGGTCACCTCCACCTGCCAGCCGTCGCGCAGCTCCTGGTCGAAGATGCCGAATTCGTAGCGGATGCCGTAGCCGATCGCCGGAACCCGCAGCGTTGCCAGCGAATCCATGTAGCAGGCGGCAAGCCGCCCAAGGCCGCCGTTGCCGAGACCCGGCTCCTCCTCCTGGCCAAAAAGGTCGTCGAGATCCTGGCCCAGCTCGGCCACAGCTTTCCGTACCGGTTCCATGATCCCAAGGTTGACCAGGTTGTTCCCCAGGTGCGGCCCCATCAGGAACTCGGCCGACAGGTAGCTGACGATCTTTATCTCTTTGCGTTCCAGGTAATGCAGCGAGTTGATCAAATCGTCCATCATCCGGTCGCGCACCGCATGGGCGACGGCCATGTACCAGTCGTTGCGGGTGGCCATGTCCGGAAGGCGCGCCTGATTGAAGTGGAGGTGGTCGAGGATGGCCTGCCGGAGATCCGTGGCACTCATCCCCCGGCGAACGCCGCTCCCCTTCTCGACGATATCCGGAACCTCGGTTTTTCTGGTCTTGCCCTTTTCAGCCATGATGTCAAACCTCCCGAATCGAAGACATGATCGGTAATGCTCCTGCCCCCTTGCCTCGCCACCGCATCTCTCCCTGGACCGCCCTCCGGCATCGTCATTTCCCTGCCGCACTCACTGGCAGCCCCGCTCGACCCCGGCGTTGCCACACCATGGGCGAAATGCTGCCGGTTGTCATTACTCGTCGATCAAAGTAGCATCGTTAACGACGTTCACCATTTTATGCGGCGGCGGCGGCATGATCTCGATGGACTGGATGTTATGCGTCGGCATCAGGATCAGCTTGTCGGGCAGTTTGATACCTACGTAGCTCGAATCCATCGCCTTTTCCAGCCGGTAAGCGGCGTTGCGGCGCTTCTCTTCATCCGTCCCGACCTTGAAGGTAATCGGGGATCCCTGGAGCAGGTTGATCTTGAAGGTGACTTCCTGGAGGTCCGGCATGATTTTATCCTTTCTTTGTTTGAGTGATCGACGCGGTGCTGGCTCAAAAAACCTCCTCGACGTACTTGAGCGGATAATCGGGAGACCTGGCTCGACTCCCAAGGTCCTGTTATTAGCCTTTTTCGTCCTGACCCGTTGCATGAGGAATCCCCCTCTCCATTACGCGTCCCCAGTGGGACCGCCATCCCCGGGTGCGGTCATGCGGGCGTAAAGCTCGATCCCCGGCAGGGCGGTCACTCCGTGCGCGAGGATGCTGAGCAGCACCGTGGCGACGACGACGAGCTTGATCGTCTCCTCTCCCGGTAGATTGGTGGCCTCCTCCAGAAAGACCAGGCCGAGGACGATGGAGGCCAGGCCGCGGGGACCGAACCATCCGAGGAAAAGGAGCGTGGCGGGACGCAGTTTGAGACCAAGCATGGATACGGCGACCGGCAGCATGCGCACAACCGTCAGGCTGAGCAGGGCGTAGAGCAGGTGGACAGGCTTCAGTGAACCGAATAAAAAGGTCGCCACCATGCCGAAATAGAAGAAGATGAAGAAGTCGAACAGCTGTCCCCACCCCTCGGTAAAGTGGAGACTCTGAGCGGCCACGTCCTGGTAGCCAACCCGGACGGCGATCCCGGCCGCGTAGGCGGCGATGAACATGCTGCCGCCGGTCGCCTTGCAGGCGAGGACGCTCAGCAGCGGCAGGCTCACCAGCCCGAGCTGCTGGGCCTCCCCGGTCATCCAGCCCCTCTCCTGGGCACGGCCGAGCAGGAAACCCCCGACCAGGCCGATGCCGCAACCAACCGCCGCGCCGATCCCGAGCTGCTCGAAGAGAAATCTCCCCAGGATCATGCCCCCCCCATCGGTGCCGTAGCTGGCAACGGCGATGAAGAACATCAGGAAAGGGACCGAAAGTCCGTCGTTGAGACCGGCCTCGACGTCGAGCGCCTGCCGAATCCGCTTCGGCACCCGCGGACTCTGGACGATGACCTGACCCAGGCCGGCGTCTGTCGGGGCCAGAATGGCGGCCAGGATTCCGGCCTCCCAGAAGGAAATCGGCAGGAGCAGCACCCCGCAGAGAGTCCCGGCAAGGATTGTCAGCAGCATGCCGGCGGTCAGCAGGCGGACCGGCAGTTGGCGGCTGTCCTTAAGGACTTTGAAGGGGATATGGGTGGCGTCGGTGAACAGAAGCATGACCAGGCCGATCTCGGCCATCAGCAGGAAGCTCTCCCGTTTGATCATCATCTCCTCGAAGTGGGGATAGCAGAGCAGGAGGAGCACACCCCCCAGCAGGAAGAAGATCGGGGGGGTCAGGAGAGTCCGCTCCATCCGTCTCGACACCAGGCTGTAGAGGAGGATCAAAAGCACAAAGGCGGAGATCACGGTCATGGTGCCCCTCCATCGGGCCTCGACCCGGCTGGCGTGTGGGGCCCTTCCATCGAATTCTGCCGCCCGCCGATCTGCAACGACACCAGCCGCGCCAGCAGCGTCGCCGGGTAGAGCTGCCCCACCAGTGCCTCCATGATCACGAACATGCGCGCCGTCGTGTGTGTGGCCGTAAAGTCGCCGTAGCCTAGGGTGGTCAGGGTGACGAAGCTGAAATAAGTGAAGTCCTCCTGTCTGGCAGCCGAATCCAGCTGCTGGGCTGCGGATATGGAGAATGCGCCAGGCACTAAGATGTCGAACACCTGGTAGAGGTGCGAGAAGGTAAAACCCACCAGGAGGTAGGCCGCCACGGCGCCTCTCACCCGGTAGCGTGTCACCTGTCCGTCGTCCCGGAAAACCCTGGCCAGCAAGGTTCCGGTCAGAAGGGCAACGAACAGCAGGGAAATCGTGCCGGCACATACGGCAACGGCCTGGCTCTCACTGAAATGGTCCGCCCATTTCAGGGCGATGGCCGCTGCGGCGACGGATCCCGCGATGAGGCGTGGAACCGGACGGGATGAAAGGTTCATCACTCCGGATATCAGCAGCAACGAAAAGAAGAGAGTGGAGAGCATCCGCAGCAGGGGCGAGTCCACGAGCGGGGCCAGGAAGAGCGAAACGAACAGAAGCACCAGAATGGCCGAGAGTCCCCGGTCCCCCCACCAGAAACCTGTGAACCCCTGGAATGCCTGAGGTATGGATTGCATAAGCGATGCTCCTGGAACTGGCCCGTCCTTGAGCTTCGAAACTCCCTCCTCCCTGAGGGAGAGGGGAGTGATATTAGTCAGGAGGATTCAGGCACGATCCGAAGACGACGAATCCCGCCTCCGGATCGGTGGCGCTCAGGGTGAGAGTCCCCGTATCCTCCCCGAGGGTCATGCTCCATCCGCGTTTTTCGGCTCCATGCAGAACGATCATTCCCTCGGGGTGATCGATGGCCGTGATGATCGTCGGCGCGCGCGGCACATTCTTGTCGAGGGAGGTGATGGTCCTGGCCTTGAGGTCGATCCGGAAGAACCGGGGAAGGGCCATTTCCCGGATCGACCATTCCCTGCATCCTCCCTCGCTCGTGCACTCGAAGGCCTTGGTCAGGGCACAGGTCCGGATGGTGTCATCCGCGGCCGAGACGGAAGCGGCGCCGCCGAGCAGGGCGACCGCAAAGAGAAAGGCTGCGACTCGTTCCATGATGATTTCTCCTTCCTGCCTTTTCCGCAGGCTGTTGAGAATGGTTTCGCCAGACTACTTGACCGTGTAGCCTTTCCCCTCCATGCATGCGCTCCAGGCACGGTTGTACGTTGCACGCTGCTGTTCATAGCCGGCCGCCTGCTGCTGCGCCGCTTCCTGTTGCGCCTGGTCGCTTCGATGGCGCCTCGCCCCGCCGATCATTCCGCCGGAAGCGGCTCCGATGGCCGCCCCCGTGCCGGCATCACCGGCGATGGCTCCCACCGCCGCTCCGGCGAGGGCGCCGCCGGCCGCTCCCCGCAAGACCCCGCCCTTCTTCTCCGGGGGCGCGGCGGCTGTGGGGGCCTGCATCGGGTCGAAGCTGGTCTGTCCCTTGGCCCACTGATAGCAGTTGAACTTGTCCTGCTCCATCTGCTGATCGCTCTGCCCCTGGCTGGGAAAGACAATGGGTTCCGCAGCGGCCCGGACTGAACCCGCCGAGAATGCCGTGAAAATCAGCGCCGCCACGACGCCGGAGACTGTATTTCTCGTGAGGATGTTTATGCCTGTCATGTCGTGCCGCTCCTTTCGTCTCGTCCGGCGTATCTGAGCCGACATCCATCCGGTCCTGAATCGGTGGCTGGTAATGCAGTGCCCTCAATTCGGTCTATTCCGATTTCCATGCCAGATCCGGCGTGCCGCGGCCCTCATTTCAAAGCCATTAAAATGCTTACGTAAAGTCATCAGGCCAGAGGGGGTGGAAATGCTGCTCCGGGGGAGATCGGGACGATATGTCGTCTTTGAGATGAAATGCCGTCTTGCCAGGTTGAAAAACGATGCTAGATTTGATTCACCTAAAGATTTGGGGCAATTAATCGTTCCCTTGACGACCTGCTATGTCAGTCTTTCATTAGAGGAGGCCTCCGTTTAAGGAAACGAGCAAAGGCATGACCCGAAAGTACAGCGTGAATACGCGCTTGAGAAACAAGGAGAGGGATAACCGCCCTGACTGCCCAAAGCCTCCCGAAGGACCTTCGAGCGAACGCCGGCACTTCGACAAGCTGCTGATTTCCATTTCGACCCGCTTCAAGAATGTCGGCTCGAAGGAACTGGATGGAGAAATCGCGGAAGGTCTCAAGGAGATCGCTGGCTTTTTCGGATGCGACCGGATAGCCCTGTGGGAGTTTACGGATCGGGGCGAGGAAGCCTTCCTGACCCATCACTTTGCGGTGCGAGGGGCTGAACCTCCCTTCAACAGGTTCCTGAACGAAGAGTTTCCGTATCTCACCCGTCAATTGCTGCAGGAGCAGATCGTCTGTGTCGCTCGGGTCGACGAACTGCCCGACCTTGCCGCCGTGGACAGAAAGAACTTCCAGCACTATGGTGTCAAAAGTCTTATTTCCCTCCCGATTTTCATGGCCGGCGCCCCGCGAGGGTGCCTTTCGTTATCGACCCTATGGCATGCGCATGAGTGGTCCGAAGCGGAGGTCTTTCAGCTCAGGCGTATCGGGTCGGAGCTAGGCAATGCCCTGAGCCGAAAGATATCCAATGAATTGATCGAGGAACGGATCCGCTTCGAGACCTTGATTTCCGATCTTTCGGCCCGCTTTATCAATATTCCTTTCGAAGACGTGGATGACGCCGCTAATGCTGCGCTCGACCAGGTACGCACCTTTTTCCGGGCCGATTATTGCGTGCTGTTCGAGCTCTGCACCGTGACGGACGAAAACCGTGTCGCCTTCGTCAGCTATGCGCCGGAAGTGCCGCACCTGCCGGAGGGGCTTGATCCGAAGCAGGCCTTCCCCGCGGCATACGATATGATCGTGCGGCAGGGGAAGCCTTGCATTCGCGAACGGTCGGACGACCTCCCCCCCGAAGCGGATACCGATAAGCGAACCAGGAAAGAATTGGGAATAGAAGCCGGCCTCAATATACCCATCGATTTCGGATCACCGGTCATGTACTGCCTTAATGTGGCGACCCTTCGGCCGCGTGCATGGCCGGCGGAGTACATATCAAGAATCCGGCTGCTGGGCGAAATCATCGTCGATGTGCTGAAACGCAAGCAGTTGGACTTGGAACTGAAGCGGTCCTTCGACGAAGTCATGAGCCTGAAGAGCCGGATCGAGCTCGAAGCCGACTATCTCCGATCGGAGATAAGAGTCGGCAGGGAGATCGAGACGATCATCGGCCAGAGCGAAGCGATCAAAAATGTCCTGATCCAGATCGATCAGGTGGCACCGACCACTTCCATCGTGCTCATCCACGGGGAAACCGGCACGGGAAAGGAACTTGTAGCCCAGGCCGTCCATAATCTCAGCGCACGTCGCGAGAGGCTCATGATCAAGGTCAACTGCGCTTCTCTTCCCGGGGCGCTGGTGGAGAGCGAACTGTTCGGCCGGGAGAAGGGGGCTTACACGGGGGCACTGACGAGGCAGGCGGGGCGTTTCGAGATCGCCGACGGCTCGACGATCTTCCTAGACGAGATCGGAGAATTATCGACCGAGTTGCAGGCCAAGCTGTTGCGGGTGCTGCAGGAAGGGAGTTTTGAACGGCTGGGAAGTCCGAAAACCATCAAGGTGGATATCAGGGTCATCGTGGCCACCAACAGGAACCTCGAAGAAGAGGTGCATAAGGGAAATTTCAGGGAAGATCTTTTCTATCGGCTCAATGTTTTCTCGATCTTCGTTCCTCCCCTGCGCCAGAGGAGAGATGACATCCCCATGCTGGCCTGGAATTTCATTCATGAGTTCTCGGAAAGAATGGGCAAGAAGATTAACAAGATCGCCAGGAATGACATGGAGGCACTGCAGCGTTACTCCTGGCCGGGAAACATCCGGGAACTGAGAAATGTCATCGAACGTGCCGCCATCGTCAGCACCGGCGACACCCTGAACCTCAGGCTCCCCGAAAATGGCCATTCTGCTCCGTCGAAAATCATGACCATCGAAGAGATCGAGTCGCGTCATATCAGCGAAGTGCTCCAACTCACCGGTTGGCGCATCAAAGGTGAGGGGGGCGCCGCCAAGCTGCTGGGAATGAACCCCTCCACGCTGTACTCAAGAATGCTCAAGCTCGGCATCACTTCGCGTTCAGGCTGATGAAAAGCACCCATCTGCGGCGTTGACCTCATCTTCGTCGCTGCGACGTACCCTTCTGGTACGCCTCACTCCTCAGATTTCAGTCGCCTTGCATAAAGGATCCTATCGAACCATCCATGAGCCGGCTGCAAATTCGGCTGCTTGGCCCATACTTCAGCTCCTTTTCGGCCCATAGCTATGGCTATGAGCTCTCAAACGAGTCAAAATCTTGGCTCAAGCTTCCAAATTTTCGCTTCGGCCCGGATAGTCCGACAGGCTCCTGGGCACTATTGATCAGCCCAGAAAGAGTCCCGGATAACCTCAGGGGTATTAGGGCGACATATCGTCCCGGGGACGATATGTCGCCCCGCCCCTGCCCACAAATTCATCCCTTTTTCTCGCCGAAATCAATCAACCACTCTAAAACAAAGAACAATTTAAAACAGACTGCTTTCCCGTAGGTTTGGTACGAATCTCGGAATGATGGAGGGCATGAGGCTGTCACTTATCAAAATTGTTCCTCTGCCGGAGAAACGCCAGGAAGTCCTGGATATTCTCCTGTCCATGAAAGGTCCCACCCAGGCCTCGGTGGGGTGTATGAACTGCAGCATTTACGTGGAGCACGGAGAAGATCAGGCGATTCTTTATATCGAGCAGTGGCGAAGCATCGGCGAGATGCACAGGCAAATGCGCTCGAGCCTCTATGCCAGGCTTCTGGAGGGGATGGAGCTATCGAGTACGGTGCCGGAGGTCTGTATTTATGAAGTAGCGAGTACCTGCGGCCTGGAGTTGATCGAGGCGGTGCGGAGGCCGAAAGCAGGCAAGGACGAAACAGTGGACGGCGAACTGACGCAAAGAGATCCATCATGAAACCGATCAGGACCGCGGGAGATTGAAAGGTCCATTGACGCGCATGCACAGGGGGTTCTATGGCAGCGGAAGCCAGCAGCAAACCGAAACCTGCCGCAGCCGAACTCAGCGTAAGCCGGCCGGAGGCCGCCATCCTCCTCGTGCATCTTTCGGGAAGCTGGCAGCTTGGCGGAAAGCTCCCGCCCCCGGAGACTGTCGGGAGAGAACTCGGGGCACAGCCGACCGTCGCCCGGGTTGCCTTCGACACCGGGAAGCTCGATTACTGGGACAGCGGGCTGCTGGTCTGGCTGGCCAGTTTTTTCAATGCCTGCCGTCAGACCGAAGCCGAAATCGATCAGTCCGGACTTCCCTTGGGAGTGCAAAAGCTGCTCCGCCTGGCCTCTCCCGAGAACCAGCGCTCCGGGGTGACGCGGGGTGGGAAGCGGGCGCCGTTCCTGGAGCGGGTCGCCGACCGGGCCTTCGATCGGTTCCGGGGATTCAAGGCGACCCTCACCTTCATCGGCGAGGCGACCGCGGCTTTTTTCAGAATGCTGCGGGGAAAGGCCAATTTCCGACGCGTGGACCTGCTCACGGCCATCCAGGAAACCGGCTCCCAGGCCTTCCCCATCGTCTCCCTCATCAGCCTGCTGGTCGGAATGATTCTGGCCTTCGTGGCCGCCATCCAGCTGAAGCTCTTCGGGGCGCAGATCTACGTGGCCGATGTTGTGGGGATCGGAGTCGTGCGGGTCATGGGCGCCATCATGACCGGCATCATCATGGCCGGCCGGACCGGAGCGGCCTTCGCCGCTCAGCTCGGCACCATGCAGGTGAACGAGGAGATCGATGCTTTGGAATCCCTTGGGCTTTCGCCTGTCGAGTTCCTGGTTCTGCCCAGGATGCTTGCCCTCATGCTGATGATGCCGCTTCTCTGCATCTACGCTGATCTGATGGGGATTCTGGGGGGGATGTTCGTCGGGGTGGGGATGCTCGACCTCGGCGTCATCGAATACGTGAACGAGTCGAGGAACGCCCTGAACCTGACCCATTTCACGATCGGACTGTTCCACAGTTTCGTTTTCGGCGTCCTGGTGGCAGTGTTCGGCTGTCTGCGCGGCCTCCAGTGCGAGAGAAGCGCCTCGGCCGTCGGTTATGCCGCCACCTCGGCGGTGGTCACCGGCATCGTCAGCATCGTCGTCGCTACGGCGGTCATTACCCTTTCCTGTCAGGTGATTGGAATATGAATGGAGCCGAGGCACAGAACCTGAGCCCAAAAGAGCCGGTCATCGTCGTCCGGGGTCTGGAGATGTCCTACGGCAGCTTCGTGCTGATGCGCGACCTGAACTTCACCATCAACCGGGGCGACATCTTCATCATCATGGGGGGGAGCGGTTGCGGCAAGAGCACCCTGCTCAAACACCTGGTGGGGCTCAAGCGCCCCGCCAAAGGAGAGATCCTCTACGACGGGATCAGCTACTGGGAGACGGAGCCGGAAGTACAGGAACGGCTCAAACGGCGCTTCGGCATCCTTTTCCAGAGCGGCGCCCTCTGGAGTTCCATGACCCTGGCGGAGAACGTCGCCATGCCCCTGGAGTTGTACACACCTCTTTCTCCCGATCAGAGTCGCGATCTGGTCTCGTTCAAGCTGGCGCTGGTGGGGCTCGGAGGGTTCGAGGATTTCTACCCCTCGGAAATCAGCGGCGGCATGAAAAAGCGGGCCGGGCTCGCGCGGGCCATGGCTCTCGACCCGGATATCCTTTTTTTCGATGAGCCTTCCGCCGGTCTGGATCCCGTCAGCGCCCGGCTGCTGGATGACCTGATCATCGAGCTCAGCGAAAGCAGGGGCGCCACGGTGGTGGTGGTGACCCATGAGCTTTCGAGTATTTTCGCCATAGGCTCCAATTCGGTCTTTCTCGATCCCGACGCCAAGACGATGACAGCCGCCGGTGATCCGAAACGGCTTCTCCGGGAGTCGGAGGACCCGAAGATCATCAACTTTCTGACCCGGGGTGAAGGCAGGCGGAGCGCCTGAAGGAGCCGGCAAGAGCCGGACAGCGGAGGATCCATGAGCAAGAAGGTGAGCAAGACAGCGATCGGAGCGTTCGTCCTCGGCGCCGTCGTCCTGCTGGTCGCGGGGGTCCTGGTGCTGGGCGCCGGGAAGTTCTTTACCCGGGAGCATGTCTTCGTCACCTACTTCGAGGGATCGGTGAAGGGGCTGAACGTCGGTTCGCCCGTGATGTTCCGGGGAGTGAAGGTGGGAGCGGTGAACGACATCACCATCATGGCCGATCCCGCGACCGGCCGGGTGACCATTCCCGTGATCTTCTCCCTGCAACCGGCCCGGTTCAAGGGGACCCGGGCCGAGTTTCAAAGGGAACCGAAATCGATCGAGAAGGCTGTCGAGGCGGGCCTGAGGGCCCAGCTGGAAACCCAGAGCTTCGTCACCGGACAGCTGATGGTTTCCCTGGACTTTTTTCCCGACAAACCGGCCCGGTTCGTGGGGCTGGTCAAGGAGTACCCAGAGGTTCCGAGCATCCCCACCCCCCTCGAGGAGTTGCAGAAGACGGTGGAGAATCTGCCGATCAAGGAGATGGTGGAAACCCTCAACCACACGCTTGCAGGGGTCGACAGGCTCGTCAACGACATCGATGCGAAACGGACGATGCAGTCGCTGGACGCCGCTCTCGAGGAAACCCGGGCGCTGATGCAGAACCTCAACGGCAGAGTCGGCACCCTCGCCGAGAGCATGGAACGGGCCGCCCGCTCCGCCGATTCGGCCCTGGTCGAAACGAAAAAGACGATGGTGACGGTCAGCGAGGATATCAGGCAGACACTCAGTGAAGTGCAAACCACTCTTGATTCAGCCCGGTCGGCCCTCAAGAATTCCGAGCGGACCCTGCAGACATACGGAGAAGATTCGCCCATGGCCGGCCAGATGTACAGGACCATGCGGAATCTCTCCGAAGTGACCCGGTCGCTCCGTCAGGTTACCGATTATCTGGAGCGGCACCCCGAGGCCCTGCTGAGAGGCAAGGCCGCTGAATAGGGAGGGAGGCGATGCGACAAGGATTTTCACTGGCAAAAATGCTGTTCGCGGGAGTGGTCGCCGCAGTCGTCGGCGGCTGCGGAACGTCGCCTCCGGCGCGCTTGTATACGCTCACTCCCATCCCCCAGCAGGAGATGAAGGCGGTTGAGCGACAGGGAGCGCATCCGGTTTCGGTGAGCGTTGCGCCGGTCGATATCCCCGATTACCTGGATCGTTCGCCGATCGTCACCCGCGACGGCACCACCGGTCTCAAGCTCGCCGAATTCCACCGCTGGGGCGGCTCCCTCGGGGACAATATCACCACGGTCCTGGTGGAAAACCTCTCGGCTCTGCTTTCATCCGACCGGGTGGTCGCCTATCCGGGGATGCGTTACGGGACACCGGATTTCAGGACCGAGGTCCGGGTCCTGCGCCTCGACTGCATCCCTGAGGACCGGGTAGAGCTAAAGGCCCAGTGGCTCGTCGTCACGGGGGAGGAGAGGCAGGAAGTGGCGAGGGGGCTCTCGACCTTCACCGAACGGGTGGCCGGCGGGAGCTACGAATCACTGGTGGCGGCCGTCAGCGGTGCCGTCGGGCAACTGAGCCGTGAGATCGCCCAAGGCATGACGGTGGCGAAGGACGCGCTGAGCACCTCTCCGGCGCAGGTCCGCCCGAAGGAATAGATTGTTGAAATCCCGGTTTTTGAGGAAGAGGTTTTTATGCAGATGATAAGGGCTCAGTCCAAACGCTTCCTGCCTCCTGCAGCTTCACGCAAGCGGAGGGGCTCCGTGGTGCGGAACGAGTCTTCCCGCGACGTCACCCGTACGACGCTGGCGGTACTCTTCATCGGCATCCTCATCGGGGCCAGTGGATGGATTCTGCACCCCTTCCTGACGGCTCTCGTCTGGGCGACCATGTTCGTGGTGGCCACCTGGCCGTTGATGCTCGCCCTCCAGGAACGGTTGTGGGCAAAGCGGGCGCTTGCCGTAACGGTGATGACGGTTGCGCTCCTGCTGGTCTTCATCATCCCCTTCACCATCGCCGTCCTCAGCCTTCTGGAGCGAACCGACGATATTGCCGGCTGGGTGAAATCCCTCGCCACGTTGACCCTTCCGCCGGCGCCCGCCTGGGTCGAGCAGCTGCCCTTCGTCGGACCGAAACTCGCCGACCGCTGGAACCTGCTGGCCTCTGCCGGTCCGGGAGCGTTGTCCGAGCGACTGGCCCCCTATGCGAGGAGTTTCGCGCGGGGGGTGATCGCCCAGGCCGGAAATGCGGGGATGCTGATGGTGCAGTTCCTCCTGACCGTCATCATCAGCGCCATCCTCTACGCGAAGGGCGAGACGGCTGGACGCGGCGTGTGCCGCTTCGCCCGGCGGCTGGCAGGGAAAAACGGCGAGGACGCCGCCATTCTCGCCGCCCGGGCCATCCGCAGCGTCGCTCTCGGGGTGATCGTCACCGCCCTGATCCAGGCGTTCCTCGGGGGGATAGGCCTGGCCGTGGCCGGAGTGCCGGCGGCAGCGGTGCTGGCGACGGTCATCTTCATCCTCTGCGTCGCCCAGGTGGGGCCGCATCTTGTATTCATTCCCGTCGTGGTGTGGCTCTTCTGGAAGGACCAGAATCTGTGGGGTACGGCGATGATCGTCTGGGCGCTCTTCGTCGGACTCCTGGACAACTTCGTCCGGCCGGTCCTCATCAGGCGGGGGGCCGACCTACCCCTGGTGCTGATCTTTGCCGGGGTGATCGGTGGGCTCATCGCCTTCGGTGTCATCGGGCTGTTCATCGGCCCGGTGATGCTCGCCGTCACCTACACCCTGCTCAGGGAATGGGTCATCCTGGGCGAGAGTGAAGAAAAGGAGTCTTCCGTCGATGCCGCAGCGTAAATTCCAGGCTCAGCCCAAATCGGCTGGGAAGGAGACCATGAACCCGGAGAAAAAGCGCCTGCTCGCAGCCCGAGACAGCAACAAAAACAGCGGTTGAAGAGAGCGGGGTGCTGTAAAGACCGCCGGCCATGAAGGAGAACAGTCATGTTCATGTCGACATTCATCAAAACCCGACGTCGTAGTTTCCGGGAGATCCTCTCCCATTGTTCCATGCCGGCCGTCCTCCTCCTGGTCCTTACGGGCATGCTCTGCGGCTGCGAGAAGGAGGCGCCCAAGGTCGCGCCGCCCGTTCCAGAAGTGGGGGTGGTCACCGTGACGCCGAAAACCGTCCCGGTGACGATGTCTTTCGTCGCCCAGACGGAAAGCTCCCATCAGGTGGAAGTGGTCGCCCGGGTGAGCGGCTTCCTCGAGAAGATCGCGTACCGCGAAGGGGACGTGGTGAAGGCGGGACAGGTGCTCTTCCGGATGGACCAGAAGCCATTCAAGGCCCAGGTTGCCGCGGCCAGGGGAGAACTGGCCCGTGCAAAAGCCCAGCTCTGGACGGCCAAAGCCAACCTGGACCGGATCAAGCCCCTTGCCGAACTGGATGCCGCCAGCAAGAGCGACCTAGACAACGCCACCGGCGCGGTGCAGTCGGCCGAGGCGGCGGTCTACCAGGCCCAGGCCAGGCTCGACGAAGCCGAACTGAACCTCGGCTACACCGTCATCCGCTCCCCCGTCACCGGGCTGTCCAGCCGCTCGCTCGTGCGGGAAGGCGCCTTCCTCAACCCGATGGGAGAGACGGCGCGCCTCACTTATGTGGCGCAGGTCAACCCGATCTGGATCAACTTCAGCGTCTCACAGAACGAATTCGCCCGGTTGCAGGACGAGGTGGCGAAGGGAATTCTGGTGCCGCCGCCGAACCAGGCCTACCAGGTCGAGATCAAGCTGCCCGACGGCAGCCGCTACCCCTACCCGGGAAAGATCAGCTTCGCCGATCCGTCCTTCAGTCGGGACACCGGCACATTCCTGGTCCGGGCCGAGCTGCCGAATCCGCAAGCCATGCTGCGGCCGGGGATGTTCGTCACGGCGATCGTCAGCGGCGCCGTCCGCCCCGACGCCATCGTCGTGCCGCAGAAGGCGGTCCAGGAAACCCCCAACGGGCACGTCGTCTACGGGGTGAACGAGGAGGGGTTGGCCGATCAGCGGCCGGTCGTGGTTGGGGAATGGATCGGCGACGACTGGGTCGTCAGACAGGGATTGAAGGCCGGCGACAAAGTGATCGTCGACGGCTTCCAGCGGCTGACACCGGGGGCGCCGGTGAAGGCCGTTGCCGCGGAAGCGACTCCAGCCGCTCCAGCGAATGCCGGTTCCGCGACGCCCCCGGCAGAAAAATAGGAGAGGTGCTATGGCAAGTTTCTTTATCGACCGACCGGTCTTCGCGGCGGTCATTTCGATCATCCTGACCCTGGCCGGGCTGGTGGCGATGCGGGCGACCCCCATCGCTCAGTACCCGGACATCGCGCCGCCGACCGTTCAGGTGAGCGCCGTCTATCCGGGCGCCACCGCCGAGGTCATCGCCAACACCGTCGCCGCCCCGATCGAGCAGCAGGTGAACGGCGTCGACCGCATGACCTACATGTCCTCGACCAGTTCCTCTACCGGCAACATGACGCTGACCGTCACCTTCGAGCCGGGAACCGACCCGGACCTGGCGCAGGTGAACGTACAGAACCGGGTCAGCCAGGCATCGCCCAAGCTCCCCGACATCGTCACCAAGCAGGGGGTAACGGTGGAGAAGCGCTCGCAGGCGTTCATGATGGTCATCAGCTTCTTCTCCCCCGATGACCGCTACGACCAGACCTATCTGTCCAACTTTACCAACCTCTACGTGCTCGATCCGATCAAGCGGATTTCGGGCGCCAATCTTTCGACCATGTTTCCGGTGCCGGATATCGCCATGCGCATCTGGCTCAAACCCGACCGGCTGGCCCAGCTCGGCATCACCTCCCAGGAGGTGGCCGAGGCCATCCAGCGGCAGAACCGGGCCTTCGGCATCGGGCAGATCGGACAGGCGCCGACGACTAAAGGAACGCAGCAGTCTTTCGTCGTCACCACCCAGGGGATGCTCGCCGACCCGGCGGAGTTCGAGGACATCATCGTCCGCGCCACCAGCGAGGGAGCTGCCATAGTCCGGCTGAAAGACGTCGGCTACGCCGAAATGGGGAGCAAGGATTACTCCATCGCCAGCAAGGTCAACGGCAAGCGGGCGGTGGCGCTCGTCGTTTACCAGCAGCCGGGCGCCAATGCCATCGAGACCTCGGAACAGGTGCGCGCCCTCATCGACCAGCTCGAGCCGACCTTCCCCCCCGGCTTCGACTACAAGATCGTTCTCGACACCAGCAAGTTCACCGAGGCGTCGATCGAGAAGGTGGTCCATACATTCTTCGAAGCGGTGATCCTCGTCGTCCTCGTCGTCTTCCTCTTCCTGCAGAGCTTTCGCGCCACCCTCATCCCGATCATGGCGGTGCCGATCGCCATCATCGGCACCTACATCGGCATCCTGGGCCTCGGCTTCTCTACCAACATGCTCACCCTCTTCGGGATGATCCTCGCCATCGGCCTGGTGGTCGATGACGCCATCATTGTCGTCGAGAACGTCGAGCACAATATGGCGACCCTCCACATGACACCGATGGAGGCCTCGAAGAAGGCGATGTCGGAGCTGGCCGGCGCCCTGGTCGCCATCGTCCTGGTGCTCGGTTCGGTCTTTTTGCCGGTCGCCTTTCTCGGCGGCATGACCGGCACCCTCTTCAAGCAGTTCGCCATCACCATCGCCATTTCCATGGTCCTGTCGGGGGTGGTGGCGCTGACCCTCTCCCCGGCCATGGCGGCCCGCATCCTGAAGGCGCAGCACAAGGAGAAACGGGGATTCTTCAAGTGGTTCGAGAAGGGGTTCGGCAAGCTCACTGACGGCTACGTCGTCGGGGTGCGCTTCCTGGTCGGGCACAAGCTGATCGGGGTCGGGCTCTTCGTCGCCGTCCTGGTCGGCGTCGTCTTCCTCTTCCGGCTGGTTCCGGGGAGCTTTGTCCCCGAAGAGGACCAGGGGTACATCTTCGTCGCCAGCATGCTGCCGGATGCGGCGAGCCTGGAGCGAACGATTGCGGTCAGCGACCGGGCGGTGTCGCTGCTGCAAGAAAACGAGGCCGTATCGGATGTGGCCCAACTCGACGGCTACAGCATCATCGACGGCCAGAACCGGACCAACGCCGCCCTCATGTTCGCCTCACTGAAGCCATACGAAGAGCGCGAGGGGGAAGAGGGGACGGCCTTCGCCGTTATCGCCGATGCCCGTCGCAGATTCGCGCAGATCAGGGAAGGGCTGGTGATGCCACTCAACCCGCCGTCGATTCCCGGCCTGGGCACCACCGGCGGCTTCGAGTTCTACATCCAGAGCAAGGGGAGCGGCACGCCGCAGGAGCTGGAGAAGAAGGTCAAGGAATTCATCACCGGATGCCGTCAGCGGTCGGAACTGGCGTCCGTCGCCTCCACCTTTTCCGCCTCGCAGCAGCAGCTCTACTTCGATCTCGACCGCGCCCGGGCGGAAACCCTCGGCGTATCGGTCTCCACTGTCTTCGAGACGTTGCAGACGTATTTCGGCTCCTCCTACGTCTCCCAGTACACCCAGTTCGGCCGCATCTGGCAGGTGATCATCCAGGCGACTCCGGAATACCGCGACGCGCCGGACGATTTCGCCCAGCTTTTCGTCCGCTCCAGCAACGGCCAGATGGTGCCGTTGTCGGCGCTGATCGTCTCCCGCTACGTCCCCGGACCCAACCTGCTTACCCGTTTCAACGGCTTCCCGGCGGCGAAGGTCACCGGCAGCCAGGCGCCCGGCTTCAGCACCGGCCAGGCGATCGCCGCCATGGAGGAGACGGCCCGGCAGGTGCTGGGCCAGGGGTACGATTTCGCCTGGGCCGGCCAGGCCTACGAGGAAAAGAAGGCCGGCGGCACCTCGTCGGCGGCCTTCGTCTTCGGCCTGATCATGGTCTTTCTGATCCTGGCGGCGCAGTACGAGAAGTGGACCCTCCCCATCGGGGTCGTCCTGGCGGTCCCCTTCGCCATCCTGGGCGCCCTGTTCTTCACCTGGATCGCCGGCCTGGAGAACGATGTCTACTTCCAGGTGGGGATGGTGACCCTGGTCGGTCTGGCCGCCAAGAACGCCATCCTGATCATCGAGTTCGCGGCCGAGAACGTCCGCGCCGGGATGGCGCTGGAGGAGGCGGCCATCGAGGCGGCGCGGCTGCGGTTGCGCCCCATCGTCATGACCTCTCTCGCCTTCATCCTCGGCTGCGTGCCGATGGCCATCGCCCACGGCGCCGGCGCCAACAGCCTGCGCGCCATCGGCACCGGCGTCATCGGCGGGATGCTAGCCTCGACCCTGGTGGCCTCCTTCTTCGTGCCCCTCTTTTTCGTTTTGCTCGAGGGGGTCGGCGGGTTATTCAGCCGGCGGAAGAAAAAGAAGAGAGGCGCGGAAGACCGGCCGGCTACTGGCGGCTCCGGAGAGGAAGGAGGTGTGAGTCATGCCTAGGCTGATGAAAAACGCCCATCTGCGTCGTTGTCCTCATCCGTCGTCAACGACGTACCTTTCAGGTACGCCTTATTCCTCAGGATTTCGTCCGCCTTGCATCTGGGCATTTTTGATCAGCCTCCCTCTCCTGCTGACTAGTTGCACCCTCGGCCCCGACTACGTGCGGCCGCAGATCGAAACTCCCCCCTCCTGGCGGATCGAATATCAGGCGGCGTCGGATATGGCCGATACCGCCTGGTGGCAGCAGTTCGGGGATCCGGTGCTGAACGGCCTCATCGAGACGGCCCTGCGGGAAAATTATGACCTCAGAACCGCCGCGGCCCGGGTCGACCAGTTCCTAGGGGCGCTTGCCACGACCCGCTCGGAACTCTTTCCCCAGTTCGGCGCCGGGATCGCGGCGTCGCGGCAGCGGGATACCGAGACCGGCCCCGTCATTGTTCCAAACTCCACATATGACTTCTACGAGGCGTTCCTCGACGTCTCGTGGGAGATCGACATCTGGGGGCGCATCCGCCGCGCTTCCGAGTCGGCGCGGGCCCAGGTGTTCGCCAGCGAGGAGGGACGCCGGGCGGTGGTCCTCACCCTCGTGGCCAGCGTGGCCAACGGCTACATCGTCCTGCGGGGACTGGACCGGCAGCTGGAGATCGCCCGGGATACGGAGCGGGTGTACGCCAGGGGGCTGAAGCTCTTTCAGGACCGCCACCGGTACGGCACCATCTCGCGGGTCGAACTGAGCCAGGCCGAAGCCCAGTACGAGATCGCCCGCCAGGCCATTCCCCAATTCGAGTCGCTGGTCCGGCAACAGGAGAATCTCCTTTCCGTTCTCCTGGGGCGCAACCCCGGGCCGATCCCACGGGGGAAAACGATCGACGAACTGACCGCCCCCGGCATTCCCGCAGATCTCCCGTCGGCGCTGCTGGAGCGGCGCCCCGACATCGTCCAGGCCGAGCAGAACCTGGTGGCCGCCAATGCCCAGATCGGAGCCGCCAAGGCGCTCTACTTCCCGCGGATATCGCTGACCGGGCTTCTGGGTGTGGCGAGTTCGGAACTCTCCGATCTCTCCGATTCAGGATCGGAAATCTGGTCCCTCGGCGGCAGCGCCCTGGCACCCGTCGTTACCTTCGGCGCCGTCTCGGGGCAGGTCGATCAGGCCGAGGCGCTGCAGCAGCAGGCGCTGTTTCAGTACCAGCAGGCAATCCTGACGGCGTTTCGCGAGGTCGAGGACGCCCTGGTGAGCACCACCAAGGGGAATGAGCAGCTCGCATCGCAGGGGCGGCAGGTGCGGGCGCTGGGCGATTACGCGCGGCTGTCGCGGCATCAGTACGAGGGGGGTACCGTCAGCTACCTGCAGGTCCTGGACGCCGACCGCTCCCTCTTCTCGGAACAGCTCAACTTAGTGGATACCCAGACCCTCGTCCTCACCTCACTGGTCGACATCTACCGCGCCATGGGGGGCGGCTGGGTGAACGAAGCCGACCGGCTCACCGGCGTCGGACCGGCTTTACCCGCCGGGGATGGCGGCGTGGAAGAGGCGGAGGTCGCCCGGTGAGCAAAGTTCCGACAATCGGGCTTCCGGATCTTGGGGGGGATTACTCAAGCGATTTCAAACCCGGATAGGGGGGTTCTTATGCAAAACATGCCTGCCATTATTCTCAGTTTTGTACTGGTCATGCTGGCTTCGCCGCCAGCCCGGGCTGCCGACCGGCAGGAGACCTTTTCCCGGTTCGGAAAAGTGGAGATCCTGGGGAACGGTCCTCACTACCTCGATATGGCAGCGGGGCGGTTTGACGCCTTCGACGGGGATGACGCTCTTGCAGCCAACCTTGAATGGAGGGGCGGCAAAAAATATTATTTCATTGGACCCGTTATCGGTCTTTTGGCCAACACCGATGAAGCCTTTTTTGGGTATGCGGGCATCCATGCCGATTTCGCCATCGGAGACTTCGCCTTAAACCTGTCGTGGGGAGCCGGGGGGTACGAACGGGGAGACAGCAAGGATCTCGGCGGCGTCTTTCAATTCATCGAGAACCTGACGATAGACTACCGGTTGGAAAATGGACTGCGTGCGGGAGTCCGCTACCAGCACATCTCCAATGCCGACCTGCACGATAGTAACCCCGGCAACGACTCACTCTTTCTCTCCCTTGCATTCCCGTTTTAGACCGACTGTGCCTTTGCACAGTCGGTTCTTGTGAAAACCCGATGGTAATTTTACGGGCACCCACGTTTATTTTTCTTGAACGACCCGTTATCTTGGGAACCATCGAAAGGGTCGTTGTGGCAGACGACCCGGAGAACCAGGGATCTGTGTGGCAGCGCAGCGGGTCCCGACGATCTTCTTCAGAACCTCCAAAAAAAGTTTCGCCCCATGGCTCATTCCCTCCAGAGCTGTGGGGCTTTTTTTGTTCACTCGATTTCAAGCGGCATCCTCCCGCGCCGAACCGCCGTGACCGGGCCCGGTAAACTCCCTGCTATACTGGGGAGTGAACAGGAAATCAGACAGAGTGGGGACAGAGATGGGCTACAAACTCACCGAAGAGGAAACTGGGAACTGATCCGATATCGATCTGGATTGGTCCCGTTAATCGGAGTCTCATAACTCACCTTTTGCCTGTGGGAGCGTGAAAAAACTTCGAATAACGTCCGGTCACCATCGGATCTCAATGTCTGTGTACCCCCTACGAGTCTTCATTTCGACAGACACCTGTCAATAGCCGAATAAAGGTCATCCATCTGAACCGGCTTGGTCAATACCTCATCCATCCCCGCCTTCAAGCAGTCATCCATTATTTCGCCCCATGAATGAGCAGTAAGGCCGATGATGCAGGTGCGCCTGTCTCCTTCGGCTTCCCTCTTCCGGATTTCCCGGGACGCCTCCAGACCGTTCATGGCCGGCATCTGCAGGTCCATGAGGACAATGTCGAATTCCCCTCCCTCCCACTTTTCTATGGCTTCCCGTCCGGATTCGGCTGTATCCGCTTGCCAGCCACGACGTGCCAGAAGAAGGGTGATCAACTCTCGAATAATGGGCTCATCTTCAGCCAGCAGGATGTGGGCGGACGGACTTTCTCCTCCTGATTTTTTCGACAGAGTTTCGGGTGATGAGAGTTTCCCGCTTTCGGCGGCCTTCAAGGGAAGAGTGAAGGTGAAGATGCTGCCCCCTTCCTTCCGGCCCTGGACTTCGATCCGCCCTCCCATCAACTCGACCAGCCCCTTGGAGATCGCCAGCCCCAGTCCGGTGCCCCCGTACTGGCGTTGGAAGGTGGAGTCAATCTGGCTGAAACTCTGGAAGAGCAGATGGCGTTTTTCCTCCGGAATGCCGATACCGGAGTCGATGACAGAGAATTCCAGGAGATCTTCCCGGGGCTGCACGGAGATGCGCACCCCCCCTTCGTGGGTGAACTTTACCGCGTTGCCGACCAGGTTGATCAGCACCTGTCCCAGTCTGGAAGGGTCGCCGAGCACGACAGGAGGCGTATCAGGCGACACCTCCGTTTCGAGGCGCAGGTCTTTCTCTCTGGCGGAGAGGTCAAACATCTCCACAGCCTCACGCATGCAGCTCCGCAGATCGAACGTCTCCTCCTTCAGATCGACTCGCCGTGCCTCTATCCGCGAGAAGTCGAGGATGTCGTCGATGAGAAAACGCAGGCGCCTTGCCGACTGATCGGCCATATCCAGAAGATGGCGGCGTTCAGGGTTTTCGTCGATTTGCCGAAGGTGTTCGATGACCGCCAGAAAGACAGTCATGGGGGTGCGGATTTCATGGCTCATGTGAGCCAGGAATTCGCTCTTGGCTTTCGTTGCCGCTTCGGCTTTCTCCGTGGCCCGTTGCAACTCTCGATTGAGCTGCTCCAGTGCTCGACCGCGGAGATGCAGCTCCCGCTTCTGCAGGTAGATGTCCAGGAATATGGTCACCTTGTTCAGGAGGATTTCAGGCTGCAAGGGCTTGATCAGGTAATCGACGGCGCCGCAGGAATAGCCATTGAAAATCTGGTGCTGCTGCGTGTTGGCGGCCGTGAGAAAAATGATCGGTATGGTGGAGAGGCATTTCTCTCCCCGCATCAGCTCGGCCAGCTCGTAGCCGCTCATCTCCGGCATGTTCACGTCCAGCAAAGCCAAGGCGAAATCGTGGTTGAGACATGCCTTCAGGGCCTCATTGCCGCTGTGGGCCTTGACGATGACGGCATCGGTCCTCTCCAGAATGCGCTCCAGCGCAATCAGGTTTTCCTCGCGGTCATCCACGATCAGAATGGCAGGTCTATCCATGTCAGATTCCTTCCGGGCAGGTAATTCATATGCAGGGGCAATTCATGAATTTCCCCTACATGGTCAATTCCACCAATATCTTCGCAATCTCTTCGAGATCCACCACCAGCGCCTGCGGTACGGTCTCCAGGGCGGCCTCCGGCATGGTCGGCCACTCCGCCGTGCGCGGCGATTGTACCACGGCCAGACCGCCGGCCTCGGCGATCTCGGCCAGACCTCGGGCGCCGTCGCCGTTGGTGCCGGTCAGGACGATCCCGATCAGCGCCGGAGCGAGGGCGTCGGCGGCGCTGGAGAAGAGCAGATCGATGCTCGGGCGGGCGAAGTTGACCTTTTCATCCACCGACAGGGCCAGGGTTCCGCCCGTCTCCAGCAACAGATGATAGCCGGCCGGCGCACAGTAGACCCTGCCGGGGGCGAGGGGCATCTTGTCCTCGGCCTCCACCACCGGCAGCCTGGCCTGCCGGCCGAGATACTCCACCCAGCCAAGCTCTCCCGGACTCTGATGAAGCACCACGACGACCGGCAGGGAAAAGGAGGGGGGAAGCGCCGAGACGATGGTGGTCACGGCGCTGATGCCCCCGGCGGAGCCGCCGAGCAGCGCCGCGGCGAAAGGGCGCGATCTCCCTTTCTGCCTTGCCTTCAATCGATCTTGCGGTAGACCTTCCATTTCGGTTCCAGTTCCTCAAACTGGGCCTCAATGCCACTGTAGTGCAGCGACTCCTTGCTCCCCAAGCTCAGGAAACCGCCGTGCAGCAGGCTGTCGTGAAAGAGGTCCAGCACCCGTTTCTGCAGGGCGGCGTTGAAATAGATAAGCACGTTGCGGCACAGGATCAGGTGGACTTCGCTGAAGACTCCGTCCGTAACCAGATTGTGATTGGCGAAGGTGATGTTTTTTCTGAGGCCCGCATCCATGATGATCGAATCGTAGTCGGCGTGATAGTAGTCCGAGAGCGTTTCCCGTCCGCCTGAGCGCTGGTAGTTGGCGATGTTGGTCTTCATGCTGCGCAAGGGATAGATACCCTCCCTGGCCCGGCGCAGCACGGGGTCGACGAAGTCGGTGGCGAACAGGGTGCAGCGCTCGTAGATCCCCTCCTCCCGGAGCAGTATGGCCAGGGAATAGACCTCCTCGCCGGTGGCGCAGCCGGCCATCCAGATGCGGACAAAGGGCCAGGTCTTCAGGTAGGGGACGACCGAGTCCCGAAGATACTTGAAGAATGGCGGGTCGCGGAACATCTCCGTTACCGGGGTCGCAAAGGTCCCGACCACGCTGCCGAACAGCTCCGGCTCGTGCAGGAGGCGGGGAATCAGCTCGCTCACCTTCGTCACCCCGACCGTGGAGGCGAGTTGGCGGACCTTGCGTCGCAGCGACGCCCGGGCATAATCGCGGAAGTCATAGCCGTAGCGCCGGTGGAGCGCCTCCAGCAGCAGGTCAATTTCCAGCTCTTCCACTTCCAGCAAATCGCGCTTGACCATCCCTGAGTCCATCAGAATATGGGTTTGCCAAAGTTGAAAGTTGTGGGGCTGATCAAAAATGCCCGGATGCAAGGCGCCCGAAAACTGAGGAGTGAGGCGTACCTGGAAGGTACGTCGCAACGACGAAGTTGAGGGCAACGCCGCAGATGGGCGTTTTTCATCAGTCTGTTAGGCATAGAGCCAGACCCGCATCATCGACATGAGCCGGTCCACGTCGACCGGCTTGGCGAGATAATCGTTGGCGCCGGCCGCCAGGCACTTGCCCCGATCCTCCTTCATCGCCTTGGCGGTCAGGGCGATGATGGGGGTTTTGATTCCAAGCTCTCGGATGGCGCGGGTGGTCTGATAGCCGTCCAGTCCCGGCATCATGATGTCCATCAGGACGAGGTCGACCTCCGCCCCCTCACGGAGGATCGATAGAGCCTTGTCTCCCGCTTCCGCCTTGATCACCTTGAGCCCGCGATCCTCCAGGACCTTGGCCAGCGCGAAGAGGTTGCGCATGTCGTCATCGACCAGCAGCACCCCCTTGTCGCGCAGGTAGAAGTCCCGATCATGCAGGTTGACGATGACCTGCTGTTGGCTCTTGCCCAGCTTGTTCACCACCCGGTGCAGGAAGATGGCGGTCTCGTCCACCAGCCTCTCCTCGGACTTGGCGCCCTTGACGATGATCGATTCGGAGACCTGCCGAAGCTCCCGCTCCTCTTCGCGGGTCAGATCGCGGCCGGTGTAGACGATCACCGGCAGCGAGGCGCAGCGCCCGTCGGCCCGCAACGCCTTCAGCAGCTCGAACCCGCTCATGTCGGGGAGTCCCAGGTCGAGCACCATGCAGTCGAAGGGCTTTTCCTCCAGGGCCGCCAGGGCGGCGGCGCCGCTCGGGGCGGCGGTGACGGCGATGTCGTCATGGGCGAGCAGCCGCTCGATGCTCCCCCGCAGGCGGTCGTCGTCCTCGACCAGGAGGAGATCCTTGATGCTTTTGTCGATGACCGTCTCCAGGTTCCTCAGGCTCCCTTCGAGTTCCTCCCGCGTGGCCGGCTTGCTCAGGAAACCTACCGCGCCCATGGTAAAGGCTTCCCGCGAGGGATGCTCGCAGGAGGTGATGTGGACCGGGATATGGCGCAGGCTTGGGTCGGCCTTGAGGGTCTCCAGCACCTGCCAGCCGCTCATGCCGGGGAGCCGCAGATCGAGAATGACCGCAGTCGGCAGATGGGTCCGGGCCAGGCTGAGCCCTTCTTCTCCTGTGAAGGTGCAGATCGCCTTGAAATCCATGGAGCGGCAGACCTCCCGCAGGGTGGCGGCAAAAATGGGGTCGTCCTCGATGATCAGGATGGAGCGATCCCCCTTGGCCAGGCTGTCGCGATCGTCGTCGAGGGCGGGCATGTCGACGGGAACGGACGAAGGGAGGGGCTTTGACGGAGCGGGCGACTGTGTCTGGAGCGCCGGAGTAAGGGACCTCTGGTCGCGGCGCTGCGGCAGGCGCAGGGTGAAGATCGAACCGGCCCCGGCGGCGCTTTCCACCTCGATGCTGCCGCCCAGCAGAGAGGCGAGGTTGCGGGCGATGGCAAGACCAAGGCCCGTGCCGCCGTAACGTCGAGACGTGCCGCTCTCCGCCTGCTTGAACGCTTCGAAGATCCCCTGCAGTTTGTCGGCCGGGATGCCGATGCCGGTATCGCGCACCGTGACCGCGATCTCCGGCTCCGCCGGGGAGGCGCCGGCAGAGATGGCGAAGGTGACCTCCACGCTCCCCTCTTCGGTGAATTTCACCGCGTTGCCGACCAGGTTGTTCAGGATCTGATCCAGTCGCTGCCGGTCGGTATGGATGGTCTCCGGTACTTCCTCCTCCAGATGAACGAACAGGTCGATCCCCTTTTTCCTCGCCTGGGGGAGGAAGCGCGCCTTCAGCGCATCGGCGAGATCGCCGAGCGGCAGCGCCTCCTCGAACAGGTCCATGTGCCCGGCTTCGATCTTGGCGAGGTCGAGGATGTCGTTGATCAGGTTCAGCAGATCGATGCCGCTGTTGTGGATCACTTCGGCCGACTCGACCTGCTGTGGGATGAGGTTGCCGCCGCGGTTTTCCATCAGGTCGCGTGCGAGGATCAGCAGGCTGTTCAACGGGGTGCGCAGCTCGTGGGACATGTTGGCGAGGAAGTCGGACTTGTACCGGCTGGCCATCTCCAGGTCGTGGGCCTTCTGTTCAAGTTCCTGCTGCGCCTCCTCCAGCTCCCGGTTTTTCTTGAGGATATTCTCCCGCTGAAGCTCCAGGTCCTGGGTCTTCTCCTCCAGTTCCTCATTGGTCGCCCGCAGCTCCTCCTGCTGCTCCTTCAGGAGCTGTTCGGAGAGCCTGAGGGCCTGGGTCTGCTCTTCCAGCTCCTCGTTGATGGCGGCCATCTCCTCCTGCTGGGTCTGCAGCTCCTCGGACTGCTTGAGGGTGGTCTGCAACAACTGCTGCATTTCCCTGCGCGCCAGGGCCATGCTGAACCCGGAACCGAGGATGGAGCAGGTCCGCGCGACGAACTCCTGCTCCAGTTCGGTGAAGGGGTCGAGGGAGGCCAGTTCCACTACCCCCAGCAGTCGCTCCTCGAAGTGGAAGGGGACGATGAGCAGATGGCGCGGGCGCGTCGTCCCCACGGCGGAGCCGACGCGCAGGTAATCGGCGGGAATGTCGCTGAGCAGAAGGGTGCGGTCGTCGATGGCGGCCTGTCCCACCAACCCCTCACCCATGGCGAAACCGGCGGGCAGATCTTCGGTCGGACAGGCGTAGCTCCCCTGGAGGCGCAGCCGCCGCTCCTTCTCGTCTAGCAGATAAAGGCAGCCGAGCTGCCCGTGCAGCCGCTCGGCGAGAAAACCGATCACCGCCGTGGCCAGGACCTGCAGCTCCTGGTTGCCGCGCAGGTTTTCACCGAGCTGGTTCTGTCCCGTTTTGAGCCAGTTCTCCGACTGGGTCTCCCGTTCCCGGTCGGCCAGGGACTGGGTCATGTTGCGCAGGGAGATACCGAGGGTATCCTCATCCGAGCGAAGACGGATCTCCTCCGTATAGGTGCCGGCGGCGACGGTGCGGGCCTGGGCGACGATCTCGTTGTTGGCGGCGATGATGGCGTTGAAGGAGCCTTCCAGTTGGCCGATTTCGTCATTGAAGAGGACCGGCTGCTCCTTAAGATCCTTGCCGAGGGCGAGGTCTCGGGAAAGGGTGACGAGTTTTTCCACCGGGGCGCTGATGCTGCGGATGATCATCATCGAAACGGCCACGCAGACCGCCAGGGCGAAAGCCAGCAGGGTCGCCATGGCGGACAGTGCCCGGGCGCGTTCCCCCTTCGCCTCGGCGAGGAAACCGGCCGCCTTGTTGGCGGCGAATTCGGTCATCGTATCCGCCGCCGCCAGCATCTTTTCGGCGCGAGGGTACACCTCATCCCGGCGCAGGCGACGGGCCTCTTCCAGCTTTCCCTCCCGGAGCAGGGTGACGACCCTGGAAGCTCCCTGCTCCCACTCTTCGTAGGCGGCCGCCATTTCCCGGAAATCCTCCTTCGGCCCCAGATAGCGCTCATTGATGAGCCGGAACTTCCGGTCGATCTGTCGGTCAATCGTGACAAGCTGCTCCGCCACCCGCTCGGGACTTTGCGCCCCATCGGCAAGCAGCACGGAGAGCAGGTGCGCGCGCATGGCCTGGATATCGTGGCGGATTTCGAGGAGGTTGCTTCGGACGGTAAAGGGGTGATCGTAGATCTTCCGGTTGATCTCGGCCAGGGAATTGATCTTGAACATGCTCATTCCCCCCACGCCGGCGGTGAGGATCAGCACCAGCAGGAACGCCACGGCAAGGCGGGTGGATAGCGACAATCTTCGAATCATCGGGCGCTCCTCTTCTTCAGTCGACGGCTCGCCGACGGTTCAGTTTGGGAAAACGCATTTTAACTTCACCGCCTTTTATTTGCCATAAAAAAGTTGATAATGTTCGGGAGGTTGAGTGGTTGTGATACTTGAAAGATCTCTTCAAGAATAGCGACTCCGCGGCAACCGATGCCGTGCCCCGCGATATCGGACACCACCTGGAGCAGGTTCAGAATCTTCAGACTCCAACTGAGATTTCCTCGGCGGCAATGCAAAAATAAGTTCGAATAACGTCCAACGTGGGGGCCAAAAAAAATCAAGGGCTTGCGAGTGATTCTGGCAAGCCCTTTTTTTCACGATCCAGGGGTATTGGCACCAGTGGCCGCAGATCCTGCTCGCTGCCAAACTCGGCATCGAGTCCGTGTGGCCCCCGGGTCTTTTTTCAAGTCCGATTACTGGCGGTACCGAATGAGGCGATCTCGCGCCTCCCTCATGCCGTCCAGGATCGATCCCGCGACGTCGTCAGGGAAAGAAGAGGGTCGCTGGTTCGTTACTGCCTGGATCACCTCGTCCATTCTCTCCAGGAGGCGGCCGACGATGGTCTCCATCTCTTCTACGGGAAAGCGGCAGGCTTGAGCCGTCCCCAGCACATCAGGTTTTTTAGACTTTTCCACAAAACCTCTCACCTCCTGGGCGTCCTTCCCTTTTTTAGTTGATATTATTTAATGGCGGTGCGACCGCAATGGAGGGTCTGGTCATGCTGGCTGCGGCTGCTAAAGGTTTTCTTTTGCTTCTGGGATGGCTGGTGATCGTCGGCACGGCTCTCCCTCTTCTGCGCACGACCGTCTGGTGGGTCCGGATTTTCGACTTTCCCAGGGCTCAGGTCTTCATTCTCGGCGCCGTCGTCTTGGTGCTGTACGTCCTTTTCAACCGCCCCCTTCACTCAGCCGGCTTCTTTTTTCTGTTGGTTTTGACCGCCACCCTGCTCTATCAGGGATGGCGAATCTACCCCTACACCCTTTTAGCCGAAGAGCAGGTCCACGGTGCCAACCCTGAACGGCCGGAGGCGACCGTGCGCCTCCTTGTGGCCAACGTCCTGATGTCCAATCGTAATGATGCCGGCTTCCGGCGACTGATCGCCGAGGAGCAGCCCGACCTGCTTCTGGTCGTGGAGCCGGACCGATGGTGGGAAGAGCGCTTGCGCCCCCTGGAAGCCGATTTTCCCTACTCCCTGGCTTATCCCCTCGACAATACCTACGGCATGCTTCTTTACTCCCGTTACGAACTCACAGAGAAGAAGATCCACTTCCTCTTGCAGCAAGATATCCCTTCCTTTCAGGTGCAGGTCCGCCTTCCTTCGGGAGACCGCATCGACCTGTGGGGGGTGCACCCGGAGCCGCCGACTCCCCAGGAGAGTGAATCCTCCGCTCCCCGTGATGCCGAACTGCTGCTGGTGGGGAAGAAGGTGGAGGGCCTGAGGCGCCCGGTAATCGTCGCCGGGGACTTGAACGACGTGGCCTGGTCGCATACCACGCGCCTTTTTCAGCGGATCAGCGGCCTTCTCGACCCCCGCATCGGTCGCGGCCGATACAGCACCTTTCACGCCCGTTACCCTTTCCTGCGCTGGCCCCTCGACCATGTTTTCCATTCTGACCACTTTCGCCTCATCGAGCTGCGTGTCCTGCCCGGGTTCGGCTCCGATCATTTTCCCATTCTGGCTGTTTTGAGCTTCGAACCTGAGCGGCAAGGGCAGGGGCGTCCGAAACCCGAGGTGGACGACGGTCATGAGGCGCGCGAGAGGATCGAGGAAGGGATTGAGGAGGCAAACGAATAATCAGGCACAAAGGCCGAATGTCTGCCGAAACACGGACCGGAGGCATGCAGCCGCAGTCAAAAAAAGTCCCCATGGAGCACATCCGGGGGGGGACTTACTGCTCTCTCATTCACGGTCCCTTACAGACTCCTCCTCTGCAAAACTGTCATCTTCCAGTATGATTTGCGGCGCATTGAACTCCCGCATGAAAATCCCCCAGAACGCCACGAACAGGGCCGCGAGCAACGGACCGATCACGAACCCGTTCATCCCGAACATCGCAAAGCCGCCGAGTGTCGAGAGCAGCACGATATAGTCCGGCAGCTTAGTGTCGCGTCCCACGAGAACCGGGCGCAGAATATTATCGACCAGGCCGATAACACCCACGCCGAACAAGGTCAGGGTCAGCCCCTGCCCCCAATGACCGATGGCGAACAGGTAGATCGCGACCGGTCCCCAGATCAAACCGGCCCCTACCACGGGGATAAGCGACAGCAGGGTCATCACCATTCCCCATAGCAGCGCGCCCGGGATGCCGAGGAGCCAGAGAATCAGCCCGCCCAGGGTTCCCTGCACCGCAGCGACCACCAGATTGCCTTTGACGGTGGCGCGGGTAACTTCGGCGAACTTGGCGAATAGAAGGTGTTCCCGCTCGTCTCCGAGCGGCAGGGCGCGCACCAGCAAGGCAACGAGCCAAGGTCCATCGCGCAGCATGAAAAACGCCACATAAAGCATGAGGCCGAGGCTGACGAACAACTGCAGGGTGCCCTGGCCGAGCTGCACGGCGTTCTGTGCAATATAACCGCTGACGGTCATGGCCGCGCCGGAGAGTTGATCCTTGAGATTGTTCAGGTCAAGATCAAAACGTTCCAGAAACTGCTGCACCGCCGGGAACGCCTCCCGTATGCGTTCGACATACTTTCCCGGATCGATCTCGCCGGTCTGCAGGTGCTGGTACAGGACGGCGCCTTGCTGAAAAAACGAGCCCAGCACGAATAGGAGGGGGACGATGCCGATGCACATGCAGACAGCAAGAGTCGCCACCGCCGCCAGGTTGCGACGGTTCCCCCAGAGCTTCAATAAACGCTGGTACAGGGGATAAAACAACAGGCCTATGACGCAGGCCCAGAAAACCGCACCAAAAAACGGCTTGAGCAAATAAAAAAACAGCCATGTCACCAGGACGAGCATCAGGAGAAATGACCGTTGCTCCAGCTTGGCCTGTTCCCTGCTCTGTCTTTTCTCCTCGTCAGCCATTGACTCCGTTTCCTCCTGATCGTTGCATCGTGAACCCGCCTGCCGGGGTGCTCTTCCGAAAAATTATTTCCTCTTCTCTTCATTCCCCGGTTCAGTCCGGGAACTCTCTTTCGCTTCGGGCTTGCGCGGACTGCCGGGAACCCACCCGTGAACCCTCTCGGCCGCGCCGGCCGCCGCGGGCATACCCCGTGTCTTGAGCATCGATACCAGAATCGAGCCGCTGATAAGCAAGGCGGTAATGAGCAGCGCAACCTCAGTGGGGATGACTTTTCCAAAATACGCGTTGATCAGCATCTTGGCGCCGACCACCATGAGCACCAGTGAGAGACCATACTTGAGATAGTGGAACCGGTAAATGATGCCCACCAAGGCGAAATAAAGCGCCCGCAGGCCAAGGATGGCGAAGACATTGGACGTATAGACGATGAACGGATCGGTGGTGATGGCGAAAATGGCCGGAATGGAATCGAGCGCGAACACCACGTCGGAGACTTCGACCAGAATAAGTACCACCATCAGCGGCGTCAGATAAAGCAGGCCGTTGCGGCGGGTGAAGAACCTGTGCCCTTCGAAGCCTTCCGTCACCCGGAAATGGCGGCGGATCAGGCGGACCAGGCGATTCCCCTCCATGTCGGGTTCCTGATTGATCGTCACCAGCATCTTGCCCCCCGTGAAGATGAGGAAAGCGCCGAAGATGTAGACGACCCAGTGGAAGGATTCGATAACCGCCGCACCGGTCAGGATCAGCGCGGCACGCATCACCAGGGCTCCCAGGATGCCCCAGAACAGAACCCGGTGCTGGTACTGCGCCGGAACCGAAAAATGGCTGAAGATCAGGACGAAGACGAAGATGTTGTCGACGCTCAGGCTCTTCTCCAGGAGGTAGCCGGTGAAAAACTCGACCCCGGTGCTTGATCCCAGGAAATGAAAGACGCCGGCTCCGAAGAGCAGCGCCAGGACGAAGTAGCCGAGGCTGAGCAGGAGCGCCTCGCGAATCCCCACCTCCCTTTCTTTGCGGTGGAGCACACCTAGATCGAGGGCGAGCAGCATAAGGACAAAGAGGTTGAATCCGATCCAGAGCCAGAGGGAATGCACGAAAAATTCTCCAAACACTGAGTTTATCGGACAGTCCGGTACCTGAGACACGATTGTGCCCACAGTTTGCCTGACAGCGTTTTGTCCTCAAACTACACTGTTTCTCTAGTCCTGTCTTCGGAATTACCTGTGAAACCCGAACTCATTTTTCGATCTCAGAGGTGCATTGCGGACAGCGCCGGGCCTGCAGGGGAATGGCCATGGTACAGTAGGGACAGTCGCGGGTGACGGGGGCGGCTGCGGGCTGCGGCTCTTCCTGGGCGCGTTTAAGCCGATTGACCCCCTTCACCACGAGGAAAACGGCGAAGGCGATGATGAGGAAATTGATGATCGTCTGGAAGAAGATGCCGTAGGTGAGGATAACGGCACCGGCCTCCTTGGCGTCGGCCACGGTGAGATAAGGACCGGCAGCGAGCCCCTCCCTCAGGACGACGAATAAGTTGCTGAAGTCCACACCTCCCAGAAGCAATCCGATCGGCGGCATCAGGACATCATCCACCATGGACTTGGTGATGGCCCCGAATGCGGCGCCGAGAATAATCCCGATTGCCATGTCCATGACATTTCCGCGAGCTACAAACTCTTTGAACTCCTTCACCATGCCCATGCCGCGCCTCCTCTCATGACTTCCTGGTTTGAACTCCTGGCAGTTGCATCACCCATCGAAATTTTCTGATCTTTGTATGCATCAGCGGAATAAAGACTACCATGAAATTTGAAGTTAGCTGTCAACCAGCATGATACTTCGTCAACTTCAGGCATAAGTATCTTCCGAAAAACTTTATTTACATCTTTGTAGGCCTTCAAAGTGAAACCTAATTCTTTCCGGCTCGCGCTTGCACCTGGGGGAGGGACTAGCAATCCGCCTTTCACATAGCAAACTGATCCCCATGAAAAGTTCTGTCAACCGGCTATACTTTCAACATTGCAGAAGAACTTCAGCCTGTGGGGCCGCGGAGGTGGCGACCCCGAAGGCGAAGGAACGAAATAGAGGTGCCCATGACCCAGCTCTCCCTCCTGCCGATTGCCAAGACAGAGAATTTTCTGGGGCTGCTCCCGCGGATGGCCAACCGTCATGGCCTCATCGCCGGTGCGACCGGGACAGGCAAGACGGTCACGCTCT
>NZ_KI421426.1:110441-166175 GCF_000472285.1 Desulfuromonas sp. TF | reverse complement strand
TGTGTTTGCGGAACACTTCAGCCGCATCGGCGTGCCGGTCTTCATGGCCGACGTCAAAGGAGACCTGTCCGGACTGGCTAAAGCCGGCGGGGATCATCCCAAAATCGTGGAGCGGGTTGAAACCCTCGGTCTGGAGGACTTCCAGCCTCAGGGTTTTCCCGTGGTGTTCTGGGACCTGTTCGGTGAGCAGGGACACCCGGTCCGCACCACGGTCTCGGAGATGGGCCCTTTGCTGCTCGCCCGCCTGCTCGACCTGAACCCGACCCAGGCAGGTGTTCTCACCCTGGTGTTCAAGGTCGCCGATGATCAGGGACTGCTGCTGCTCGATCTCAAGGACCTGCAGGCCCTGGTCCGATCCGTCGGCGACAACGCGAAGGACTATCGCACAACCTACGGCAATATCTCCACGGCCAGCATCGGCGCCATCCAGCGCTCGCTGTTGGCGCTGGAGCAGCAGGGCGCCGAACACTTCTTCGGTGAACCGGCCCTGAACCTGGATGACCTGATGCAGACCGGACCCGGCGGACTCGGGGTGATCAACATACTCACGGCCGACCGTCTGATCCGGACCCCCAAGATCTACGCCACCTTTCTGCTCTGGCTGATCGCCGAACTCTTCGAGCAGCTGCCGGAGGTCGGTGATCCGATCAAGCCGCGGATGGTTTTCTTTTTCGATGAAGCTCATCTGCTCTTCGACGACCCGTCCGAAGCCCTGCTCGAGAAGGTCGAACAGGTGGTCCGTCTGATCCGCTCGAAAGGCGTCGGCATCTATTTCGTCACCCAGAATCCCCTCGATGTGCCGGACACCATCCTCGGACAGCTCGGCAACCGGGTACAGCATGCCTTGCGCGCCTATACCCCGCGCGACCAGAAGGCGGTGCGTGCGGCGGCGCAGACATTCCGCCCCAACCCGCCTCTGGATGTCGAGCAGGCGATTTCGGAAGTCGGGGTCGGGGAGGCCCTGGTCTCCTTTCTCGACGAAAAAGGGATACCTGCGCCGGTGGAGCGGGCCTTGATCTGTCCGCCGGCCAGCCGCCTGCGTCCGCTCGATTCGAAGGAGCGCGAACAGGTACGATCCGAATCGATTGTCGGCACCGTCTATGACCGGGAAATCGACCGGGAATCCGCTTATGAGCAGTTGGCGGCCCGGGCCCAGCAGCAGGCGGCTGAGCCGCCTTTAAGCACCCAGCGCAGCCGATCGCGACAGACAAATTCGGCGGGAGAACTTCTCGAAGCTGCGGCCAAAAGCGCCGCCCGCTCGATCGGAACCCAACTCGGCCGCCAGATCATGCGGGGCGTGCTGGGTTCCCTGTTCGGCAAGCGGAGTTGATGCATCGCGGCGTGTAGGTCCTGCGCCCGGATCTGAGACCTCCTTGCGCGAGAGCCAGAATATGAAAGGGCCGATTCTTTTGAACCCGGCCCTTTTTAATTGATCCCTGACTTTAGCTATCGGCTTTGGGGATAGACCATCTTGCCGCTCAGACTCAGGTCATAACCGGGGAGGCTCTCAGCCAGGCTCCGAAAGTCGCTGCCATGGAGGAGCTCGAGAAATATTTGCGGCCCCTTGGCGAAGAAGCCTTCCTTGGGGATGAGCAGGTCGAAGCGTTCCCAGCGCAGGGGAAGGAAGTCGAGATCGAGCAGGGAGGCGACGGCGCGGATGCCCGGGCCGATGTCCGCCCGCCCGGACAAAACCTCCAGGCCGACTTCCAGGTGACTGTTGAATTCGCGGTCATACCCCTTGACCTTCCTGCAATCGATGCCGGCCTTGTTGAGTTCCCGGTCGAGCAGCAGTCGTGTGCTTGCTTCCAGGGGCCGGTTGGCTATCCTCAGCTCCCCGGCGCCGATGTCGGCGACCCCCTTTATATTTCGGGGGTTCCCCTTGGGGACGAAGAGGCCCTGCTCGCGGCGGCAGAAGTTGACCACCGCGGGCAGCTCCTCCAGCTCGGTTGCCGCGAAAGAGAAGTTGTACTCCTCCTCATTTTCCTGGGCCAGATGGCTGGTGGCGATGTGGCAGAGTCCCTGCCGCAGCGCCCTCAGACCTCCGAGGCTGCCGAGGTTGCCGAACAGGGCGACATGTTCCGGGTTCTGCCGCCGGAAGAGCGCCAGCGTGCGGTCGAGCAGGATGTCGTTGCTCCCCGCGACAAGAAGCAGATTAGGGACCTGGACGGCCGACTCCGGCTGCCGGGGGAAGTTTACCGTCTTGCTCACCACCCATTGTTCGACCAGATGCTTGGGAAACAGCCACTTCCCGGTGATCCGCGTCGCCGGCAGGCCCTTCTCATTGATCAGTGTGTAGATCATCTTCTCGTTGACCCCGAGAAACTCCGCGACCTCTTTGGTCGAGAGAAGTTTTTCCATGGCAGGATTCCTTTCCTATGACCGGGAACGGGTGAATGTTGAGCGACATCCGTCCGGAAATATATAGGAATCGGGAGAGAAAGTCTACACGGCGAGGCCCATGCGGGGGGGACCGCCGATCCCTCCGGGCCGGGAGAGGGCAACCCGCCGGCCCGCTTCGAGCCGCAGGACCTCCCCCCGCAGGCGGCGGGACTGATCGGCGTCGTGGGTGGAGAGAATGACGGTGACCCCCTCCCTGGGCAGAGCTGCCAGGCAGTTCTCGAAGAGCGGCAGCGACTCCCGGTCGAGACCGGCCGTCGGCTCATCGAGAAGCAGGACTTTCGGTCGCAGGACCATGGCCCGGGCCAGGGCTACCCGCCGGATTTCGCCGCCGGACAGGGCGCGCGCCCGGCGGAAATCGAAACCCTGAAGTCCCACCGCCTCCAGGGCCGAGGAGATGCGGCGGCGCTGCAGGTCGCCGCGGATATTCCGCAGGCGCAGACCGAAGGCGAGATTGTCGTAGACCGTTCCGTCGAAGAGGAAAGGCGCCTGCTCGACCAGGGTGATCTGCCGCCGCAGACGCTGCCGGTCCGATCCTCCCCGCACCACCGTTCCCGCGACGATGATCTCTCCCCGGTCGGGCGGCAGCAGCAGTCCGAGCAACTGCATCAGGGTGCTTTTGCCGGCTCCGTTGGGCCCGGCCAGCAGGTAGATGCATCCGGGCTGAAAGTCCAGCTGGTCGATGCTGAGGCTGAATTGGGGACCCCGGCGGTATTCCAGATTGCGCAAGGCAAGAATCGGTTCCATGGCCCTACCGCTGCTGCAGCACGTTGAAAAAACGGTTCATTGATCCCTCTATTTCTTGTAGACGAAGAAGATCGGATCGCCGTCCACCTTGTAATCGGCGATGATTTTCTGCCCCATGGGGCCGGTGATATAGTCGATGAAATGCAGCGCCAGGTCATAATTCACATGCGGATGCTTCTTGGGATTGACGGCGATCACACCGTAAGGGTTGAAGAGTCCCTTCTCCCCTTCGAAGACGATCACCAGGTCGGTCTTCTCCTTCTTGAAGGCGTTGTAGGTTCCCCGGTCGGCCATGGTGTAGGCGTCCTTCTCGGTCGCCATCACGATCACCTCGCCCATCCCCTGGCCGGCCTCCACGTACCAGGCGCCGGACGGCTTCACCCCAGCCGCCTGCCAAATCTCCTTCTCCTTCTGGTGCGTTCCCGACTCGTCGCCGCGGGAGACGAAGGGCGCCTGCTTTTCGGCGATCTTCGCAAACGCCTCGGCGGTCGATTTCGACCCCTTCACCCCCGCAGGATCATCGGCCGGGCCGAGAACCACGAAGTCGTTGTACATGACGTCCTTGCGGTTCACGCCGAAGCCGTCGGCGACGAACTTGTCCTCCAGCGTGCGGGCGTGCACCAGAACCACGTCGACGTCCCCGGCCTCGCCGAGCTTGAGCGCCTTGCCGGTGCCGACGGAGATCACGTCGACCTTGCAGTCATTGGCTTTTTCGAAGGGGGGGAGAAGGACCTTGAGCAGGCCCGAGTTCTCGGTGGAGGTGGTGGTGGACATACGCAGCCGCTCCGCGGCGAAGCCTGGGACGGCCATCACCAGCAGCAGTAGAATGGCTAACAGATGACGATGCATGGCTTTCTCTCCTTTGCTTGCCGGTCCCGGCGCCTGGGCGCCGGGACCGGAGGGTTGATCAGTAGTAGAACTGGGCCTGAAGACGGAAGATGTTGTCGTCCATGTCGTCGTTCAGGTCGTCCTCGACCATGGTGTAGTCGCTCTGCACTTTGAGGTTGTGCTTGGCGAAGTAGTAGTTGACGCCGAACTGTGTCTCCGACTTGTCGAAACTGGACGACGCATTGACGTCGTCGGACTCGACCTCGGAATAGCGCACCGCCAGCTCAAGGGTCTTGGGGATCACCTGGTAGCCGGCCTGAACGTAATAGCCGTCGGCGTCCCAGTCACTCCCCAGGTCGGGATCGGCGTTGAGGTCAAAATACTCGGCGGCGAAGACGGCCCCCATCCAGGTGGCGTTCAGATTGGCGGTCCACAGCAGCCAAGTGAGGTCGCTGCCGTAGGCGGCCGTGAAGCCGGCGGCATTCAGGGCGTCGAGGCCGAGAGCCACATCCATGACGTCGTTGTCGCGGTTGAAGCCGGAGCCGATATCGCTCGCCCCCACCTTGTTCCAGGCGAAGGAGCCGCCGACGTTGACCAGCGGCTCATCGACCGGCCAGCCGGCTTCGTCCATGGCGTAGGCGCCGAGGGGATTGAGGTCGAGGCGCCCGGACACCATGTGACGGTTATCGGGGTTGCCGGTATTGGGGCCGTTGCCGTTGAAGAGGCCGAGGCGGTATTCGACCAGCTTGTCGGCGAAGCTCCCGGCGGCCTGCACGCCCTGGTCGCGGCCGAGATTGAAGGTGTCGTTGGCCAGAGAGCGCTCGGGAAAGAGCTGCTTGCCGGCGCCTGTCAGCTCCTGCCGGGACTGTGGCGGCTTGAACTGGCCGACCTGCACGGTGAGAGGAGCCCCGAATTTGTAGTTGAGTAAGGCGTCCTCGGTGACGAAGCCGCTGGAGACGTCTCCCTGAAACTTGTATCCGAAGTTTTTCGAATAGATGTTGCCCTGAAGCACCAGCTTGAAGCGCCGGATGTCGAAATCGCTCCTGTCGTCACCCGCCTGGCTGTCGAAGTCCGTGTACCGGTAGATCAGCTGGGCATATCCTCCAATCAGGAGGGCGTAGTTGCCGTCGGCCGTCGCCGCCTTGAACCCCTTCCCCGCCACATAGGCGGCGTTCGGTTTCTGCTTGAGTGCCTCCTGGTACTCCTCGGCGGTGATCACCCCTTTGTCCTTGAGAATCTCCTCGATGCTTTTGGCTTCACCGCTTCGGGTAAAGCCGGCGGTCGCTGCGAGCATCAGCGCCAATACGAAGATCTGCTTTTTCACTTCTGTTTCCTCCTGGTGCATAAATAGGCTCCGGACCATCCGGAGCAAGGCTAAGACGACAACTCACGCGATCTGGATCATGTCTGAGGCCGTCATCCATGGTTGAATTTAATCGTCATTCTTGAGAGATGATAGGTCAATAAAATTCCAAAAACAACCAAAAATAACCGTAATGAACAAATAAAATTATATGCGACTTGGAGGTTGAGAGCAGAGAATCAGCATACAGGGGGACAGGGTTCTGGACGGGCCTTCACCGGCGGGAAAGGAAAACGGAGAGGAGGGGGTGCGGTTTTAGAGGAGGAGTGAGGCATCGGCGGGAAGAGAGCGGGGGTGACCCCGAGATCACATCAGGTTTTCTCTGGCGGCAAAGCAATCAGACCAGGTGGGTTGTCGCGCTCTACCACCTTTCACGCTCGGCCCTTTCGAAGGCAGCTTGCGCCCCCTGCACGTCCCCGAGCAGGCTTCGCGCTTGACCGATGATTCGCCAGTTCTCAGGCCGCAGGCGCTTGTCATCCCCGGCGAGAGCATTGGATTTCGCAGCGAGGTTTTCCGCCTGCCGATATTGTCCCTGATCCAGTCGGACCCGCGCCAGTTCCTGCCACAACACAGGATTTCGCGGCTCGATGCGCAAGGCGCGCTCCAGGGAGGCGCCTGCCGCCTCCATCTGACCGGCGGACCGTTGTGCTTGTGCCTGATCCAGAAGGGCCAGAACAGCCGCATTTTGCGAAGGCGCCGTCGGGGCTTCTGGCAGGAGCCCAGCACATCCCGCCAGGAGCAGGGCTGCGGCCAGAAGGAGGGCGCGGCGTACTATTCTCATCTTCCGAATATCCTTTCGAAGAACCCTTTGACTGACCTGGCCATGGAGCCCGGCCCGCACGGTGCGGACTCGGTCGGCGCCGAGCCGGTTATAAACGGCAGCTCGACGGCGTCACGGCACCCCCTGTCGCTGAGCAGGCCCGACACCGGATCGATCCAGACCCGTTCGATATCCTCCGGTTCGGCCAGGATAAGCGGCTCGGGATCGAGGCCGGCCATCAGGTCGCCCCAGACGGTCATGGCCCCGGAGGCTCCGGTAAGGCCGGTCGACCCGTTGTCGTCGCGTCCGACCCATACCACGGCCAGGCGATCTCCGGAAAAGCCGGCGAACCAACTGTCGCGAAAATCGTCGGTGGTGCCGGTTTTACCCGCGACCTCGAGAGCCGGCGGCAGATAACCGCCGAGTCCGTGTGCCGTCCCCTCGCGCACCACATCCTGCATGGCCGTGGTCAGCAGAAAGAGGGGGGCGGGGTCGATCACCTGCTCTACGTTGAGGGGATACCGCTGCAGCGGTTCGCCCTCGGCGGTCAATACGGAATGGATGGCCCGCAGCGGCGTGCGAAAGCCGCCGCTGGCAAGCGTCTGATAAACCTGCGTCACCTCCAGAGGAGACAGGGCGTTGGAACCGAGCAGGCTGGACGCGAACTCGGGCAGGTCCCGTTCCACCCCGAGGCGCCGCAGGTTCGCCATCACCCGGGATACTCCGATCTCCAGGCCGACCTTGACCGTCGGCACATTATACGAGTTCACCAGGGCGGCTCGCAGCGACACCTCGCCGTGAAATTCCTTATCGTAGTTCTGGGGTGACCAGTCGTCGGTTCCCGCCTGCTGCAGGATCAAGGGCGTATCGTCGAGGAGCGTGGCCAGGTTGTAGCTCTGAGGCTGCTGGAGGGCGGTGAGGAAGACGACCGGCTTGATCAGCGACCCGATGGGCCGCCGGGCGTCCAGGGCCCGGTTGAACCCCTTGAAGCTCGGGTCGCTTCCCCCCACCACGGCCTGAACCTCCGCGTTCTGGGGGCTGGTGACGATCAGCGCGCCCTGCAGCGTGCCGTGCTTCATGCCGCGCGCCTTTTCAAGGCGCGCCAGGCGTCTGCTCAGAGCGTTTTCGGCCGCGCTCTGCACCCTGGGATCCAGCGTGGTGAAAATCCTAAGTCCTTCCGAGCGCAGGTCTTCGTCCCGATAGTCTCGTTTCAACTGGTGATACACCAGGCTCAGAAAGGCCGGATGCGGAGACGTGCCGCGGGACGGCCTCTCGACGACGCCCAAGGGAGCGGCCTTGGCGGAACGCAGCCGCTGGTCGGTGATGAATCCCTCCTCGGCCATCTTCTCCAGGACGAGATTCCGCCGTTCCAGCGCGCGCTGGGGATGACTGCGCGGGCTGAAATAGGTCGGCCCCTTGAGCATCCCCACCAGCAGGGCCGCCTCGTGAATGTCGAGATGAGTCAGAGGCTTGTTGAAGAAAAAGGGGGCGGCCAGTCCGAACCCGTGGATGGCGCGGTTGCCGTCCTGGCCCAGGTAGACTTCGTTGAGGTAGGTTTCCAGGATTTCCTCTTTACCGTAATGGGTCTCCAGCAGGACCGCCATCACCATTTCGGTGAGCTTTCTCCTCAGTGTTCGATCTGCGGTCAGGAAGAAGTTCTTGACGAGCTGCTGGGTCAGCGTGCTGCCTCCCTGCACGCTGCCGCCGCTCAATGTGGTGAGGGCGGCCCGCGCGATCCCCCTCGGATCAAGGCCGTGGTGGGAATAGAACCGGCGGTCCTCCACGGCGATCAAGGCATCGACAACGTGCTCGGGTACGTCGGCCAGTTTTACCAGAACGCGGTCCTCGTTTTTCCCGGGATAGATGCCTCCGATCAGGGGCGGGTCCATGCGCGCGAGATGAAGGGGTTTGCCGGCCTGATCGGTCAGCTCCGCCACCCGATTGCCGTCGAATTCCACGCGCACCGATATCGCTTCCTGGGGTCCGTCGGCGAAGCCGAAGGGGCGCAGGGCCAGATGGAGGGTATCGTCCCTCCATTGAAAAGAGCCCGGGTCCCGGGGGAGGGGCGTTTCACGGTAGTCAAGAAGAGCCAGCTCCGACATCATCTCCGCAGGGCTAAGGCGCAGACCCGGATACAGCTCCAGTGGCCGGGCATAGACCGTCGCCGGCAGCGCAAACCGTTTTCCTTCGAAGCGCCCCCGCACGACGAAGTCCAGGTAGGCGGTAAAGACGGCGGCAAAAAGCAGCCCTGCCACGGCAAAAATGATCAGATATTTTTTTCTGTTTCTCAGGCGTTTAGCCTTTCTTTTTCTCATTAACTTTCCGCCTTAACAAATAGAGGGAAACCGCATTATGTCACGAAGGGATGCGATATGGCTATTTTTAGATACTGACCGGCATCCGTCACGGTTGTTCGGATACCTTACAAGTTGAGCAAGAAATGTTCCATTGCCCGGTTACAGGTGTCAGTCCTCTTCGAGCCATTCGACGCCCGAGCGCCTGCTTGATAGAATAGCCACACAGTCGTAAGCTCTTATGACCCGGAGCTTCCGTTCATAAAGGCGCTTTGGATAGCACCGGTCTCGGCTGCGCGTCGGTAGGCGCTCCGAACAGGTCACGGGTCTTGATTGCCTTCGGCCCTGATTTTGTTAAGATGTTTTCATGTCACCGATACCGGTTTTTTGCCGTGCCGCAAATGTCAAGAAAATGTACCTGGAGGAGTTGCAGCGATTCAAACCGGAGAATTAGATCCGTGAACTTCAACGACCTGGTTAACGAGCAGCCTCTCCTGAGCGATATCATGGACACCATCCTGGACGGTGTCGTCACCATCGAGCACTCCGATACGTTCACTTACGCCAATGCCGGCGCCGCCAGGATTTTCGGCGTCAGCAGGGAAGAGCTGACAAACCGCAAGTTCGGTACCAGTGAATGGGCGTTGCTTTTTGAAGAGGGAATTCCCCTTACAGGAAAAGAGGAGCCCTTCGCCAAGGTGCACCGGGAAAACATCACGATTTCAGCTAAAAAAGTGTATGTTCAGCGCCCCGACGGAAGCAAACTTCCGGTGCTGCTCAACATTGGCCCCATCGAGCTGGATGGTATAGGGGAGGGGATGGTGGGCGTCTTCACGGACATTTCGGCATTAAGTGAAACCGAGAACCTGCGGCAGGATTACCAGCGATCGATTTCCCATGATCTGCGCACGCCTCTGACCGTCATTCTCGGGTATTCCGAGATGCTCGGGACCCTGTTGCGCGGCTATGATCTCCCCGACGAGGTCTGGACCGCGATCGAATCCATACGCCAGTCCGGCACCCGCATGCTGGCTATGATCAATGACCTGCTGGAAGTCGCCCGCCTGGAGGGCCACCCGATCGAGCTGGATCGAAAACCCGTGCATCTGGACCGGTTTCTTCCCTCTCTCCTTCAAGATTCGCGCACGCCCCAAAACCTCCACCGTTTTAAACTTCAAATTCAACCGGACTTGCCCCCCATAGATGCCGACCCTGACAAGCTGACGCGAGTGATTACGAATCTGCTCGACAATGCCGTCAATTATTCAGAGGAATATTCCCCGATTGTGATCGAAACCGGGGCAACGGCTGCTGGATTTGTCCGAATCTCCATCCAGGACCAGGGAAAGGGACTCCCGCCCATAAAGATCTCCACCTTGTTTAATCGATTCGACCGCGGCGAAAGGCGTGGAGGAGAGGGCTATGGGCTGGGCCTGTACGTTGTCAGGCTGTTGACCGAAGCCCATGGAGGGCATGTCTTCGTCTGCAGCGAGCCCGAAAAAGGGTCCACCTTCTCGATTTATTATCCGGAATGGACCTGAAGCGGGAAGGCGTTGCGAGGGGGAGCCCGGCTTTCCCAGGGAGGAATCCCTTCCCGCCGCAAAGGCGCAACGCCTCCAGCTCATCATAGTGCGGCGGGAGCCTGACCGGCGACAACGACTCAATCACCCCTTGCAATGGGAGGAGCGATCATGATCCGAAACATTCTTGTCAGCCTTACCCTGGTACTTGCCGGCGCCACTCTGGCAGCCGGAGCCGACGATCTGATGCAGCGGGCCCAGGGGCAGTTCAAACCAATCCCCCAGGATCCGCCCGCCATCGAGGGCAATCCGGCGACGCCGGAGAAGATCGACCTGGGCCGGATGCTCTACTTCGATCCGCGCCTCTCCGAGTCCCATCTGATCAGCTGCCAGACCTGCCACAACGTCGGCCTGGCAGGGGTGGACCTGCAGGCGACGTCGGTCGGGCACGGCTGGCAGAAGGGGCCGCGCAATGCCCCGACGGTCTACAATGCCGTCTTCAACGTGGCTCAGTTCTGGGACGGCCGGGCCAAGGACCTGGCAGAGCAGGCGAAGGGCCCGGTGCAGGCGAATGTCGAAATGAACAGCACTCCCGAGCTGGCCGTGAAAACCCTCAAGAGCATGCCGGACTATGAAAAGGCCTTCGCCGCTGCGTTCCCCGATCAGAAAGAGCCTGTGACCTTCGACAACATGGCCCGGGCCATCGAGGTCTTCGAGGCAACCCTGATCACTCCGAACGCCCCCTTCGACAAGTTCCTCAGGGGAGATCCCGAGGCCCTTTCGGCCCAGGAAAAACAAGGGTTGTCTTTGTTCATGGATAAAGGTTGCGCGGGCTGCCACAGCGGCATCAACATAGGAGGGCAGGGCTACTTTCCCTTCGGGGTGGTAGAGAAGCCCGGCGCCGAGATCCTACCGCCGGAGGACAAAGGCCGCTTCGCGGTGACCAAGACCGCCAGCGATGAATATGTCTTCAGATCACCTCCCCTGCGCAATATCGATCTGACTCCTCCCTACTTCCACTCCGGTCAGGTCTGGGATCTGAAGGCGGCGGTAGAGGTGATGGGATCGTCCCAGCTCGGCGCTGCATTGACGGACCAGGAGGCCGGGGACATCAAGGCCTTCCTGGTCTCCCTGAACGGGGATCTCCCCGAGGTCGTCCACCCCCTGCTCCCTGGAAGAACCTCCGGGACGCCCCAGCCGGTTCTGGCCATCAAGAGGCCATAGTATCAAAAAATCGATTGATGGCGACGGTCAGTGCTGGTGCGCTGTTGGAGACGCGGCTTCGTCATGATGGGGGGCGCCATGAACGGCCTGAGCGATCCCTTCGACATAATGGACATAAGTCACGTAGGCTTCGACGTATTCCCTGCCTGCCCGCACACTATCCTGTGCATGCTTTCTGGTGAGCAGGGCATTCCTGAAGCGCTCGCGAATCCCTTCCTCGGTGTGGGCGGCAATGGCCCCGGCCAGGCCGTCTACAACGCCCTGTTCCAAGGCCTGGTCGGCTTTGGCGACCACGGGCTCAACGGTTCCTGCCGCCTTGAGCCCGGTGTAAGGAGCCCCCTCCCCGGCGCGATGGAGCCGTACAAGGGTTTCAAAGAAGTAGGTGTCGGCCAGTTTCTGCGCTTCGGGATTGAGCCTGCGCACCGCAAGGGTCCTTGCGAAAGCCTCCCGAACCTCCTGTTCGTCTCTGACTTGAAGCCACTTCAGGATAGGGGTAACATTCCCCTCGGCAAGGGCGACCCGTGCGTCCGCTACCACCGGTCCGTCGAGAGTGTCGCAATGGGCCATGGCAGTCTGCGGAACGATCAGGATTGCCAGGGCAAGGCAGACCGAAAACAGAAATCCTTTACTGCAGGTGCTGACTTTTTGCATGGTGTACTCCTTGGGAAATGGGTTTTTTGTGCATTTGAATACCAGAACGAAAACCCAGAGCTGTTTGTGACAAAAAAATAAAAGAAAAATTCTGTCACAAATTTCTGCTGCCCTTCGTTACAGGAGAAAAAGGGGAAAGGTGAGGTACGTTGAACGACGAGGAACTCATGCTGGCTTATATCGATGGCGATATGGAGGCGTTCGAGGCCTTATATGAGCGGCACAAAAATCGGGTCTTCGGGTTTTTGATGGCAAGATTGAAGGATCGCAGCGAGGCGGAGGATGTCTTTCAGGCGATTTTCGTCAAGCTTCATCGCAGCCGTGACAAATACCGGCAGGAGATCCCCTTCCTGCCCTGGCTCTTCACCCTTGCCCGAAACACCCTGATCGACCATATCCGCAAGAGGGACGCCTATGGGAAGCACGTCACGGTTTCCGAGAAGACCGTAGAAACCTACGTCGCCCCGGTTTCCGATACCTCCTCCATCGACGCAGCCTTTGCCGAGCTCTCCAGGCTGAACGATAGTCAGCGCAAAGCCCTGGAACTGCGGTTCAACCAGGGATTGACCTTCGCCGAAATTGCCGACCAGATGCAGATCTCGGTGGACAATTCGCGCCAGATCATCAGCCGGGCGGTCCGCAAACTGCGCAGCCTGATGGTGGGAAAGGAGAAGCCATGAGTAAAATTGGATCGGAACATGAGATGCTGAGGGAATTTGCCGGGTTCATCGATGGCGTCCCGGCTGACACGTCGAGGGAAATGGATGAGAATGTCCTGCACATTGTGGCCAAAGACCTTCAGCCTGCCTCCTGGAAGGTCTTTGGCAAGTTGACGGTGGTCGAGGTGGCCGCCGGTCTGGTGACCTTGACCCTCTGCCCCCAATTCGGTCTGGGCTTCGGGGCGCACAACGCTTTCCTGCATCGTCTTCACGCTGCAGCATCCCCCGCCGTCTTCTATCTCCTCTGTGGGATGCTGTTCGTGATTCTCGGAGCGGCACTGGGCGGCCTGGTTCTGACTCGCCACGAAATCCGAACCGTCGCCCCTGCAAAGAATCTCTACTTTGCCCTTTACAGCGTACTGGCCTATGTGACGCTGGTAGCGCTTGGACCCGAGGTGTTCATGGCCGGCTCCTTGACCTGGGTGGGGGGTGCGATGCTGGGCAACGTTTTCGGGTATGGATTCGTCATCCGGCTGCGGGCGGGTCGGGGGGCAGCCGGAGAGCCCGCTCATGGATAGTCAGCCTGACAGGCCTTCGCTGAGCGGGGACGCCAAAATTCAAGGGCTTGCGGTGACGTCCGCAAGCCTTTTGCAGGCACGCTCTGGGATCGGATGGTCAATCTCTCCACCGAAATTCGGGCCCGCGCTTATGACAGGGTACGCCCTTCTTGCTGCAGTGGGATGCTGAAGGTAAACATGCTTCCTTTCCCCGGCTCACTGGTCACCCAAATGCTTCCACCATGGGCTTCGACCAGTCTCCGGGTGATGTAGAGACCCAGTCCGATCCCCCGTTTCCGTCCGGCATCCCTGCTCCGGAAGAAGCGCTCGAACAGATAGAGCTGGTCCTCCGGCGAGATCCCCTTGCCGTGGTCAGTTATGGAAATCCGCATGTTTTCTCCATCGACCTCGGACGCAACCCGGACCGGGCTTTCAACTGAGGAATACATGAAGGCGTTCGTGATCAGGTTGGTGAGGATGCGCTCCAGGCTTTCCGCGTCGGCCCAGACCGGCGGCAGGTCCGGCGGGAACGATTTTTCTGCCGGCCAGCCGATTCCGGCCAGAGTCAGCCGGTTCAGCAATCGGGTTATGAACTCCGGCACCTCGATCGGCTCGAATTCGAGGGGGAGCTGCCCCTTCTCCAGATGGATGACCCGCGCCAGGTCCTCCATCATGCCGGTCAGCTGCCGCGTGCCCTCTTTGATCGAATCCAGATTGACGGTGGTGATCTCGTCGGGCTCCGAGATCCGCCCTTGAAGCATCTCCGCATGCCCCTGGATGACGGTGATCGGCGTCCGCAGGTCGTGGGAAATCATCTGCATGAAAATCTCCTGCTCTTTCTGCAGTTGGTACAGATCCGTGATATCGGTGAGGATGATGACGGCCCTCGCGGCGTTCGGTCCGGTCGCGAGAATGGGGGCGGCACTGACGGAAAGCCAGCACGGAGGCCGCCCGGGCGGCCGGAAATGAAGGACTGTCCGGATCTTCTCGCCCGCCAGCGCCCTTTTGGCCGGGATCTCACCGGACGGCAGGGGGGCGCCATCCATTTTCTCCACGCGCATCCGGTCCCATCGCCGATCGATATCCATCTCCCGCACCTCGGCCGTATATCCGAGGAATTCTTCAGCGGCGCCGTTCATGCGCAGAATCTTCCCCTCCGCATCGTAAATGGCGATTCCATCCTGCGTCGCATCGAAAATCGCCTCTATCAAGGCCAGGCGGCGCCGGTCCTCCTCGATCAGCCGTTCCCGTTCGCGTTCCAATGTTCTGCGGTCGGTGATGTTCCGGTCGACTCCCCGGTAACCGAGAAGATTTCCCGACTTGTCGAAAAACGGAACGCCGCTGGTTTCGAGAACGACCAGGCGACCGTCTTTATGGAAATTGGTGTTTTCCAGGGCGCAAAACGGCTGGCGTTTTTCCGCGATCTCCCCGAAGATCCTGCCCACCCTCTCCCCTTCATGGTCGGGCATGAGATCGAAAGGCTTTTTCCCGATCACCTCCTCCGGCTCGTACCCGAGCAGGTCGCGAATCTGCGGGCTGGCATAGGTATAGACGCCTTTCTCGTCGACCTCCCACACCCAGTCATTGACCTGCTCGACCAGATCCCGATACCGCCCCCTGCTTTTTCGCGGGGCCTTCTTAACACCTTCGATATTTCCCGCTGGCTCCGTCTCGGCATCCTCGCGTGCCGAGTTTTCGTGCTGACGGCCTGCTGTTTCCAATTCCCGAAGGCGCGACAGAACGGCATCCCTCTCATTCTCGAGGCGCCGGATCTTCTCCTTCAATGTCAGGTTTTCCCTCTGGGACGCTTCAGAATTGCCGGCGTCAGTTTTGTTCCGTGCCATCCCGTCCCTCCTTCAGATGTAAGACAAAGTATAACTTTAAATAACTTCAATAAACAACAGCGGGTAAGGCAAAAAAAGCAGGTGCTTTTTCTCCCGAAGCGCCTGCCCCTTCTTTACCGAGAGCAGCGGATTCACTTCTTCCCGCGCGGACGTCACGAAAGCATCTGAACTGCCATGGCATGAGAAAGGCCGATGCTCTTTAGGGATCGGTTTTTTAATAATTGCGATGAAAAACGCATGGAAAAAGGGGCTCCGGAGAGCCCCTTTCCAGCGCCTCAGTGGAGCCGGCGCTCCGTCTCCTCGCGCGCCGATTCCACGCCTGTGCGGAGGATTGCTTCGGCTGTCTCCGTCTGCTCACGGCCCTTTTCCTTAGCACGGTCCACAGCCTTGTCGCGGGTTTCTCCCATCAACCGGTCCTCGGTTCGGGTCGGGGGTATGGCCGCGCCGATGAGAGCGCCCACGGCCAACCCCAGTCCGGCCAGCAGGATGGGGCGCTCATCCCGCATTCCAGCAAAGCTCTCTCGCATATGCCGGCCCTTTTCCTGAATGCCGTAGCCGGCTTCTCCGGCCCGGGAACGGGCTGCCTCCGCTCCTTCCCTGACCGAACTTCCTGCTTCGTGCATGCTTTCCTTGACCCGTGAGATCCCGCCGTGGATGCGGTCGCTGACCTGGTGGAACTTTTCACCCACGGTGTGGGACGCCTCCCGCATCTTCTCCCGTGCGGCGCCTGAATGCCGCACCCGGCCTTCATAAGAGGAACTGCCGGATTCGGCCATGAGCCAGGCGAGGCCGATACCCGTCAACGCCGCGGGGAGGGGATTGTCGCGCAGGGCGTACCCCAGGTTGTTAGCAAATTCCTTGGGTCCCCCTGGCAACTGATGAAGTGCCCGATCCAGGAGTTCTCCGGGAGATAATCTGCGCTCGATTTCCCGGAGAGTCTGGTCCATTTCGGCGCGGATCATGCGGATTTCGTTCTCCAGTTCGGCGGAATTTTTTTCCGAGAGTTCATCGAGCGATTCGGAATGCCGCACGGATTCCTGTGCCCGGAACTTTTCCCGGAGCTCTTCGGTCCGTTCGTCGATATCCTGTCTTCCGTTCATCTCATGTGCTCCTTATATGATCCTTGGCAAACGATTTGTCCTCCCGCATCGTTTTCATGGTGCGGTGCGGAACCAGATTCTTCGCCTTGAGGTTGCTGCGCCCCTTCTGCAGCATCACCACGCCGACCACCAGAACGATAAGGCCGACGATCAGGGCGGCAAGCCAGAGCTCCACCACCTGGGCGAGGGCGTAGACGGCCGAAAAGAGCAGGACGAGAATGCTGGCGAAAGTGACCATTCCGCCGACGGCGAGGGAGGTGACCCCCGTGGTCGCCTGGTGGGCCTTTTCGGACATTTCCGCCTTGGCGAGGGCGACCTCGTGGCGCACCAGCGAAGACATCTCCCGGGTCAGTTCGGAAAAGAGGCCGGCTACCGACCGCTCTTCCCTGTATGTATTCTTTTCCATAACGTCCTCCTATGTGGGGAATTCCTTTTCTTTTTCCTTGAACTCCTTCTCCGTGAGGATTGGGGAAGAGGGGGTCGTTCCCCGGAACCCCGCCTCCGTCCCCATGATCAGGCTCTCCTCTCGTTCGCGGGAACCTGAGTCTTCGCGATATTCATGTTCCGTATGCTCGGCGGAACTCTTGAAGAAGCGGGAAGCGAGGAAGCCGAGTGCCACCGCGCCGCCGGCGATCAGGGCCGGCTGCTGCCGGGCCAGATCCGTAACCTGGCGCTTCAGAGATTCGATATCGCGTTCGCGCAGGTCCCGGGCAAAGCGATGGAGATTTTCCGCCGCCTCCCGGGTGTAACGGGAGGTATTGGGCTGCCCTTCTTCAGCGAAGTGGGGTGCCGATTTGTCCAGGGCATTGGCGATTCCGTTCAGGATCTCGGCCAGAGAGCCTTTCTGCTCGCTCAGCAGGGATTCTCCCTTTCTCTGGAGCTCTTCCCGGAGGTGTTCCGCCTCCTGCCTGGACCAGGTTTTCTTATCGCCGGTCCCGGAGGCGGGTCCAGTGGTGCTTCCACTGGTTCCGATTATTCTATCCTCTGCCATAGGTGCCTCCTGTGTGCGGGTAAGTACCTCTTTTATCGTCGTTTTTTATTCCAAACCTATCACCGCCAAGGAGTCTGTCAAGAGTGGAAGAGTGCCCTCACGAATGGTCATGGATTCTACAGAGAAGCTCTGAGCATATCAGGGAAACTAGAAAACTTTTCGGTCCCGCTTCCCCTGGCGCAGGTGGCTTTATTCAAGACTAAGTTATTAAAATTACTTGATCTTTGACCCCGAGGCCAAGTATATGTAGAATTTATTTCACTATACATCAAAGTGGACCTAGGACATGGATGACAAAAATACTCCCGACCTGCCCGAATCGGAACGCGAGACCGGGGTGCTGAAGGAACAACTCCGGCGCCTGGAAAAGGAGCGGGACGATGCCCTTGCCAGGGTGCGAGAAGCCGATGGATGGCGGGAGACGGGCGACCTTTTGCGGGTCGTTTTCGACAGCAGCTTCGATGCGATCGTGATCCACACCCTGGCCGGCGAGGTGCTCGATGCCAATGAAACGTTCCTTCATCTGCACGGCATCAGTCGTGAAGAAGCCCTGCGCCTGACGATTGCCGACTTCGTCAGTCCATCGATGCCGATGGAAACCGCGACAGCCATCTGGGCGAAGGTGGCGGAGGGAGAAGATCAGGTATTCGAATGGAAGGGGCGGCGGTACAAAGAGGGCACCGAGTTTGATGCGGAAGTATTCCTGCGCCGGATGCCCATGGGCGGGCAGGATGCCATCCTTGCCCATGTGCGCGACATCACGCGGTACAAGCAGACCGAGACGGAGATCAGGGAAAGCCGGGAACGCCTGCGGCAGGCGCATGACCTGCTGGAGGGGATCACCGAAGGGACCGAGGATCTGATCGCCGCGCAGGACCCCGGCTTCCGGTTTATCCTCTTCAACCGCGCCTACCGTGAGGAATTCAAGCGGATCTTCGGCACGGACATCGAGTTGGGCAGCAGCATGACGGAGGCGCTGGCGCATCTTCCGGAAGACCGGAAAAAGGCCATGAAGCTCTGGGGCCGGGCATTGAAGGGGGAGTCATTCACCGCCATACAGGAGATGGGCGATCCCGGACTGGAGCGAAACGTTTACGAGATGCGGTACAGTCCTCTGCGAGGCGCCGAAGGCAACATGATCGGAGCGGCGTACATCGTCCGCAATGTGACGGCGAAAGTTCAGGGGATACGGAAACTGCAGAAAAAAGAAGAGCAGTTCCGGGCCTTCTTCGATAATGCGGCGGTGGGGACGGTGCAGATGGCCCTGGATGGATCCTTTTTGCGGGTAAACGATCGCTTCTGCCAGATTGTCGGCTATAGCCGGGAGGAATTGCTGGGAAGGTCGGTCCTTGAGATCACCCATCCGGAGGACCGGCACGAAACCCGGGAGGCCCTCCGGGAACTCGGTTCCGGCGATATCTCGGTTTACAGGATCGAAAAACGATACCTCCGCAGGGATGGGAACGAAATATGGGTCTATCTATCGGCAGGACTTGTCCATGATGCGGAAGGCGCTCCCCTGCACCTGATAAACATTGTTCAGGATATTACGGAGCGAAAGCGCATGGAACAGGATCTGCTTATGGCGAAGGAGGTGGCCGAGGATGCGAGTCTGGCCAAAAGTCAATTCCTGGCCAACATGAGCCATGAACTCCGCACCCCGATGACGGTGATCATGGGCTCACTGGAGTTGCTGAAGAAATCATGGGCAGCTCCCGAGCGGGAGCATCTTCTGGAGATGGCCGACACCTCCGCCGATCGGCTGCTGGAACTCATCGACGACCTGCTCGACATCTCCAGGATCGAGGCGCGGCAGTTGAAAATAGAGGAGCAGCCTTTCGATCTCCGGAGTTGTATTCGCCAGGCGATGGAGATCTTTGCGGCGCCGGCGCGGAAAAAGGGATTGCTCCTTCACTGGACGGTTGACCCGCAGCTGCCTGAGCAGTTGAACGGCGATTCCGTTCGGCTGGAACAGGTGCTGATAAACCTGGTGGGGAACGCCGTTAAATTCACCCGGAACGGCGAGGTATCGGTGAATGTCGTCAAGAAGGCCGGTGAGCTGGTGTTTTCCGTTCGCGACACCGGCATCGGCATTCCCGCAGATAAAATCAGTGACCTTTTTCGACTCTTCACCCAGGCGGACAGCTCACTGACCCGCACCTATGGCGGTACGGGCCTGGGATTGGCGATCAGCAAAGAACTGGTGGAAATGATGGGCGGCTCCCTCGAAGCGGAAAGTGAAGTGGGGAAAGGAAGCATCTTTACCTTCACCATCCCCTTGACAGAAGTTGAAAAGGGAGTCGAGCCTGCTCCCTCAGAAGCGACGGGAGACAGCGGCGGCCCATTGCAGATCCTCCTGGCCGAGGACGATCCGACGGTTCGGGATCTGGTAAGAATGATTCTCGACAAGCGGGGGTTGACGGTGTCCACTGCCGCGAACGGGCGCGAGGCGGTGGACCTATGGAAAGCGGGAGGAGTCGACCTGATTCTCATGGATCTTCAGATGCCGGAGATGAACGGCCTTGAGGCCACGAGGCAGATCCGCGAAATGGAAAACGGACGGGGCCGAAGAGTCTGCATTTTTGCCCTCACTGCCCACGCCAGGCCGGAAGACCGGCAGGAATGCCTGTCCGCGGGCATGGACGGGTTTTTGGCCAAACCTATTCATGTAGAAGAACTGAACAGACTAATCGAAAGCTGCCGGTGTGGAGTGAAATCGAGGTTTCCCGGGAACTGATCTGTCCGCTTGAAAATGCCGAACCCTGCTCCCGCAGGAGAACCTTGATCGGACGAAAGACATATGCGATAGTGCATCGCTCCGGTGTCTTCGCCTTCCGGAAAACTCGTTTTGATGTGTATTCAAGGAGGTTCCCGCATGAAGAAGTATTTGCTGCTGCCCTTATTGCTGTGCCTGCCCGCCTTGCCGGCATGGTCGAGTTCCTTCGACCTGAGCTTCAACGATACGAGCGCCCAGGTTCAGCTCGTCTTCCCCCTGCGCTCCGATGATTACGGAACGATGCAGTTTGAGGGGCGAGCGCTCTACAACGACCACGAGGAGACCCGGCTGGGATCGGCGGGGGTGACGTTCGTCGGTGAGCCGGGGAACGTTCCTGGATTCTCTCTCGGCGTCGGCGGCCTGCTCTATGGAGGCCGCACGGACGACAGGCAGGATCTTCTTGCCCTCGGCGTCGGCGGCCGCCTGAACTTCGCCCCTCCGGCCTTGGGCGGCTTCGGTTTCGGCGGCAAAATTTACTACGCGCCGCAGATCTTTACCGGCCTCGATGCCGAACGCCTTCTGGAGACCGGCGTCCGGCTCGCTTATGCCGTCACCCCGAAGGTGCGGGTGTTTGCCGAATACCAGAACATCAGGAGCGATTTCGAGGATCGGGGGAACTGGACGATCGACGAAGAGGTGCGGGTCGGCTTTCAGGCCAGCTTTTGAGCCGGCGGCAGAGTATGGAAGAGAAGGGGCGTCACCCGAGAGGATGGCGCCTCTTTCTATTGGTGCGCCCCGTCGGGATTGACATGCGGGTTCCAGACGCTAAGTTCAACAAAGGCTACTGACTCCGAGCCAGGCAAACGATGCCACAGACTACCTCTCCACCACTTTGCTGGAGAACTGTCGGCTGACAACCCCGGAGTGGCCGTCACTGGTTCATGCCCAGGACAAGTCATTCAAGGTCAGAGTCTGGCCGCCGCGAGCGGTCCGACACAGAGAGATGAACCTGCCGCAGCGGCCGCGGGGGGAGATGGAAAGGCCGCTTCCTTATCGGAAGCGGCCCCAGTAATCCGTGGATCTGCTCATGTCTCCAAAGCTATTCTCCCTCGGAGTCCCCCACGAAGTAGTTCTCCCAGGCATTTTGTATCGTCTCCTCGGTAAGTTCCGGAGGGTAGTTGTAGTACCGCGAATCATCGACCACATGGCCGATGATATCCCTGGGATGGCAGGCATTGAGGGGGACGCCGAGCCTTTTGTAATAGTTGCTGAGCAGATATTCGAAAACCTCTTTTCTGAACGGAACATCATTCGATTCGCATACTTTGCGGAAAATATGTTCATACTCCTCTTCGGTAGGATGATCGATTTTGATCTTGTACCGGATGCGGCGCAGGAAGGCTTCGTCCACCAGCGTCTTCGGTTCGAGGTTGGTCGAAAAGATCACCAGCTGGTCGAAGGGGATCTCGAACTTCATTCCTGTATGCAGGGACATAAAGTCGATTTTCCGGTCGAGATTTACGATCCATCGATTGAGCAACTGCTGGGGATCGACCTGCTGACGGCCGAAATCGTCGATGATGAAAAGCCCGTTGTTGGCCTTCATCTGCAGGGGCGCCTCATAGTACTTGGCGATGGTGTTGAATTCGAGATCCAGGGTTTTCAGGGTGAGTTCCCCCCCCGTGGTGACGACCGGCCGGCGGACCCGCACCCATCGCTGGTCGGCCGCCTGGCCGTTTCCGGCCGGTTTCGAGACGTCGGGTACAGGAGTATGGTTTACCGGATCGAAGATGATGATGATCTGACCGCCTACGATAATCGAATAGGGCATGAAAATGGTGCTGGGAAGTATGTCCCCTATCCTTTCAGCCAGCGTCGTTTTGCCGTTCCCCGGTGGACCGTACATGAATATGGGGTTTCCCGAGCTGATGGCGGGTCCAAGACGCCTCAGGAGCTTTTCGCCGACGATAAGTTCGGAAAATGCTTTTCTGACCCGCTCTTCGTTAATTTCCATATTGTTGATGGTCTGAAGTTCCACCATCTTGCGGTAGGATTCCAACGGCACGGGAGCCGGACCGGAATACTGGCAGATATCGAGCAGTTCCGACGCCCTGGCCTTTCCGTTCTCATTGATGGAGAAATTGTAGGAGGATTTGACGTATTCGGCGGCGCCTTTGACCTCGATCAGTTTTTCCCGACGCAGTAATTCGACAGCCGGGTCGAGGACGGAAGCCGGAAGTTTAATGCTGTCTTCGAGGTCGGAGAGCTTGAATTCTCCCATGTGCAGGATGTGTTTCATGATCAGGTCTGCGATAAACGAGAGTTCAAGCCCGGTGTCCTGCACTGCTTTTGGAGCGACTGGTGTTCTTTTTGAAATAGAGTCGAATTCGGCGGAGGTGATATAGCCGAGAGCGGCCAGGTTGTGGCCCAGCCTGCCGCCATGCAGACGCTGGCGCTCCAGGGCTATTTTCAGCTGTTTATCCGATACGGCATGATGTTCATTCAGGCGCTGACCTAGCTGTTGTTCCATCTTTTCCTCCAAATGAATTAATTATTCAATCGGCTGAAATCAACTGTCGTATCTTCGTAAAATCTATTATAGCGTCGAGGCGGGAGATGTATAGGCGGGGAAATTATTAAACACTAAATATAACAAGGGGCCGCCCCTTTCGGAGTCGGCCCTTGTTATATTTTCTTTAATTTAAGCTGGATCGAATTATTTTATTTGATTTCTTACCCAGCCATCGATGGCATCCGCATCCGCTTCCGGCAGGTCGATGAATTTGAGTCCCATTCCGGGTTCCAAGGAGGATTTCTTTTTGAACTGGCGCTGCCAGACCACCTCGCAGGTGCAGCGAACGGTGCGCCTCAGGGGTTCCGGAAAAGGGATATCCACCTGGAAAGTGCTGCCCGGCTCACGGGGATTGGCGGTTGCGATAAACATTCCGCTTCGGCTGATGTTCTTGGCATAGCCGAAGAAAAATTTCCTGCCATCATCGACTTTTACCTTCAATACGAGTAGCGGCGAACGCAGACTGGTTCTCTGGTTGGCCTGGCCGACAGGCGGTTTGTCGCTGGTCTGCTCACTCATTCTTGCATCCTCCCGGAATTTTTTCTGAACCGCAACCTGCCCCGCCGCTGGTCCGCAGGGCTATCCTATCACAATTAATCCGACCCATATAAGAAGCTTTTTGCAAAATCTCCTCCCCTCTGGTATTCCCGAAGCCGTGAGAGGTGCAGTGCCGCGTCGCCGTTCCCCTCCAGTTGCGCCCAATCCAGCAGCCGGGGGAGGGCGTCTTCCGGTCCTGACCTCGGATGGGGCCCGGCGCAGAGATGGTGAATGAACCTCAGTGTTTTAAAGGCATCGAACCAGCCGTGAAACCCGGACATAAACGCCTCCCGGGTCCGGTGGTTTCTTCGCAGCCGATCCCAAACTACGGTAAAATCAAGAAGGTTCAGGTAGTCGGCCAAGGATGCGGACAGATCGAGTGCTTTATCCAGAACGGCGAATCCCGGGGTTCGCCACTCCCGCGCGGCGAGGCTCAGCCACGCACCGAGAAGGCGAAAACATTCAGGGCGGTAAAAGCTCACGGCGCCTTTCTCTCCGGCCAGCATGCGGGCAATGGAGCGCCCGGTTCCGAAGGGGACGCGATGGGAGGGGCGGGCCGAGGGGTACACCTCCGTCCCCGTGAGACCCGAGACGCCGGAGGTCTTTGCCAGTTGCTGAAGAAAATAGAAGTCCTCACCGGCCCGGCGGAGGTTCATTCCCCCGGCCCGGACATAAGCATCGGCCCGGCAGGCCATAGCGCTGCCGACGGTATGAAATGCATAGGGAGACCCCGCGAGGGAGAGCCCCAGAACGTAATGGCGAAGGAAGAGTTCGTACTGCTCGATGGCCAGGTTCTCTTCCTGCGTCTCTCCCTTTTGGTGCCGGAAGGGAATGACTGCGCCGCCTTCTGCGGCCGTCTCGAAATGACGGAGAAGAACTGCAAGATAATCGGGGCGCACCAGAGTGTCGGCATCGAGGGCGACCAGCAGCGGCGGGGCTCCGGAATAGTCCAGGCGGCCCAGGGCCAGATCGAAGCCGATCTTGCGGGCCAGGCCCACCCCGCCCGTGCGGTCCGGCAGCTCCAGCCCCTTCGAGGAGGCATCGATCCAGGCGAGTCGAATCGCGGGAAAGGGTGCGCCGGAAAGCTTACGCAGCGTCCTCAGGTTGGACTCCTTGTCCGACTCTTCGGCATCGGCGCGGTGATTGACGACCACCAGCACAAGAAAGCGGGATAAAAGCTCGGGCGGGTTCCGCTCCAGGCTGTGCAGGGTGCCAAAGAGGCTGTCCTCCTCGGCCAGGGCGGGGATGACCACCGCCCCGGAAAAGCCGCCGCGGCCGCACCCTTCAATTTTCCAGGGGCCGGCGGCGAAGCGGGTCGCGAGATACCTGGCAATTCCGGATGGAAGGCATGCCGGCAGGTCGCAGTTCATCGGGTCCCCATGACGTGCAAGATCTCCCCCAGCGGCTCCCCTTCGCCGTCCACCCATCGGATCTCCGTCCCATGCCGCTCCATCCGGCGAAACCAGGTCTCCTGGCGTTTGGCGAAGTCGTGAATGGCGCTGTTCAACTTCTGGAACATGTCGTTGCGATTGAGCTTCCCCTGGAGGTGCTGTGCGACGAAGCGGTACTCCAGCCCGTAGAATTCCAGGGTCGCCCAGGGCACCCCTTCCCCGTGCAGTCCGGCAACCTCCTCGATCAGGCCCTGCTCGAGCCTCTCCTTCAGACGGGCTGTGATGCGCTGCCGCAGCGTTTGCCGCTCCCAGCGGATGCCGAAGACCAGCGGCCGGAGGGAGGGCAATGGAGGGAGGTCGGCTCCGGCAGCCGCTTCTCCCTCGGCGATCTCGATGGCGCGCACCAGTCGCTCCCGGTCGGTCAGGTCGGTGGTGTTGTGCATTGCGGGACGGAGTCTGAGCAGGAGGGCGGCCAGCGCGTCCTGGCTCAGTCCGGCCAGCTCACTTCTCAACTCCGGGTTTTCCGGAACTTCGACAAGGCGGTATCCCTTGAGGACCGCATCCAGATACAGCCCCGTCCCCCCGACCAAAAGGGGAAATCGGCCTCGCCTGCGGATCTCAATAAAGGTGTCGAAGAAGCGTCTCTGGAACTCGAAGACGCTGAATTCGTACCCTGGATCGACGATGTCGATCAGATGGTAAGGGACCTCGCCATACTCCGCCAGATCCTTGCCGGTGCCGAGATCCATCCCCCGGTAAACCTGGCGGGAGTCGGCGGAGAGGATCTCACCGCCGACCTCTCTGGCTGCCTGGACGCCCAGACGAGTCTTGCCAGAGGCGGTGGGGCCGAGAATGACGAGCAGATTTGGATGAGGTCCAGGGTTCAAGGGCGAGTCCGGGTAAAATTAAAGGTAAAAAGCTCCGAGGGGACATCTATTGAGAGGGGGCAGGCTGCTACTTTAGCGATTTTGGCGTCTAAATTCAATCCCCCGTGACCACTTTGGCGCATTCCGGCTTCCCTTTGTCTCTCATATTTGTTAAATTGATGGGCATTCGATCCCCGCCGCTTTCCGGTGGCGAAACGTTCCATGCCGTTGGCGTCTTTTTCTTATGATGAAAAGCACATCCGAAACTTCCCACGAGCCGCTTTCTCCGGTCGTACTGCCGCGTTCAGGGCATTCCATCTCCCGTAAAAAGATCGACGAGGACACGCTCAAGGTCCTGTACCGCCTGCACCGCAGCGGACACAAGGCTTACCTGGTGGGCGGCGGCGTTCGCGATCTCCTCCTGGATCGCACCCCCAAGGATTTCGACGTCGGCACAGACGCTACCCCCAGCCAGATCAAAAAGCTCTTTCGCAACTGTTTCCTGATCGGGCGGCGTTTCCGCCTGGCCCACATCCGCTTCGGCCGCGACCGTCTGGTGGAGGTGGCCACCTTTCGCCGCCAGGCCCGTCCCGACGATCTTCCGGAAAATCCGGAGGATCACTTCTTTTTTGCCGAGAACATCTTCGGGACGCCCCAGGAGGATGCCTTTAGGCGCGACTTCACCATCAACGCCCTTTTCTACGATATCGGCAGCTTTTCGATCATCGATTATGTGGGAGGACTGGAGGATCTGGCGGAGCGGCGGCTGCGCGTCATCGGGGATCCCTTGGTGCGCTTTACAGAGGATCCGGTGCGGATGCTGAGAGCCCTGGAATTCTCCGCCCGGCTCGGTTTCTCTCTGGATGAGGCGACCCGGGAGGGAATCTATGTCCGGGCTCCTCTGATCGCCGAGGCCGCTCCGCCGCGCATTCGCGAAGAGATCATGGAGCTGTTCCGCCATAAGGTGGCCGCGACGGTCCTGCGCGACGCCCAGGCGATGGGGCTTCTTCCCCACCTGCTGGCAGGCTTCGAGGGAGACCGGGAAACATTCGATCTGCTGGCCCGGGTGGATGCCCGTACGGCCGACGGCCATCCGATCGAGGAACATTTCGCCCTGGCGGCCCTTTATCTCGCCCGTTTCCGCCGCGCCTGCCCTCCGGAGAGCGACATCACCGTTTCCGATGTGGTGCGCATCGCCGGTCTGGTGCTCTCTCCCCATTGCGGCTACTTTCATATCGCCCACGGCACCCGGCATCAGGCCAGGGAATTGCTGGTGGGATTTTTCCGCCTCTGTCGGGGCCGGGGCAACAGGGGGGAGCGCCGGTTCCTGCAACACCCCATGACTCCCCAATCCCTGGATCTTTTCTCTCTCTGGGCCGAGTTTTCCGGAGAAAAAAGGGAACTGGCGGCTGCCTGGAGGGAAGCCCTGACCCGGATCACCGAAGGGACGGAAAAACCACGATCCACCTCCCGCCGCCGTCGGCCGAGGCGCAACACCCGCCGCGAGCCATCCCCCCGACCTTCAGATTCCTGATCCCCCAGGTGGCGGTCTGACTATACGGGCCGAATTTGCAGCCAGCTCATGGATAGTCCGACAGCCTCCTAATTACGTCTCCCTTTCTTTTCGCCCATTTTTCCGAATTCATGCCGTCGCTGAAGAATCTGGTATATTGAATTGAAACGGCTTTTCATCTGCCGGGTCATCTGTATCCATGGAATCGATGCGGTGAAATCATTTTTCTCCCCAAAACACTCTCTTAGCGCTCGGCTGCTGGAGGCCCTCGCCGCCATGCTCGTGCCGCTCCTCATCCTGGGAGCGGGCAGTTATTTTTCCTTTCAACTTCTCTCCTCCTCTCTCAACGAAGTGGTGGAGGAGGCGCTGGGAGAAATGGCGCCGCTGACAGAGCTTCAGCTTCTCCTTCAGGAGACGCGGATTTCTCTGCACCGTGCCGTCCAGGAGGTAGATCCCGGTGCGCCCGGACGCCTTGCCAGCCTGGTCGAGGACACGGATAAGGCTTTTGCGCGGGGGAGCGAACTTCCCTTCACCAATCCGGAGAAAAAGAAAAGATTTAAGGCCGCCTGGCGCGAATGGCAGCAGGGGCGCCAGAACCTCGGCGAGATTCTTCCCGTGCCGGAGGGAAAGCCGTTCGCCGCGCCGTCCCTCAGAATCTTTGAAGAACATGTGAGTCGGGCGGTTCTTCTGCTGAAAGAAGCCCACATCCTGGCTGAGGCCGAAATTCTGGAACAGCTCAGTGCCGTCGACGCGACCAAGCGGAATATCTCCAGGCTCAATACCGTTCTTTTTCTGATCGGCCTGGCCATGGTGGCGGGGATCGGGCTTCTCCTTACCCGCTCCATACTCCGTCCTTTGCGGCAGCTCGAAAGCGGTGTGCGCCGCTTCGCCTCGGGCGATTTCTCCTATCGCATCGCGTCCCAGCGCGAAGACGAACTGGGAGGGCTGACCCGGGCCTTCAATACCATGGCGCAGGAACTGGCCAAGGAACGCCAGGCTCTTCAGGAACTTTCCGTCCGCGATCCGTTGACCGGGCTGTTCAATCACCGCGAATTTTACCGGCTCCTGCGGGAGGAATTGGAGAGGGCGTGCCGATATCGTCATCCCCTCTCCGTGCTCATGCTCGATCTCGATTGTTTCAAGAAGGTCAACGACACCTATGGTCATCAGGCCGGAGATCACGCACTCACGGCCGTCACCGGGCTTCTCGTCCGGGAATTGCGCCGGGTGGATGAAATCGCCCGATACGGCGGAGAGGAATTCGCCATCATTCTCCCCGAAACCTCCGGGGCGGAAGCGATGATCTTTGCCGATCGCATCCGCCAGGCGGTTGCCGCCCGGCCGGTGCCCGTCTCCACAACGGAGGAAATCAATCTGACCGTCAGCATCGGTCTTGCCGTCTACCCCCATGATGCCGAAACGGGAGACGATCTGGTCAACCTGGCGGATAAAGCCCTCTATCGGGCCAAGAATGAAGGGCGCAACCGGGTATGCAGATCACGAGCGGCAGGGCGTGGAGAGGCCAACGAAACAGGTATGTCCGTCCTGAACCGCCACTGAAAAACGCCCTTTAGCCGCGAGATTTTTCCCCTATTTTCCCGATCAATTCCCGCAGCTTTACCGCTTCCCCATCCTTCAGTTTGCGATCCCGGTAAACCGCGCGGTTGTATATTTTGACGAATTCCAGGCAGGCGGGATCATCCAGTTGTCTTGCCAGTTCTTCCAGTCCGACCGAAGGAGGAATCTCCCCGACGTGATGACTTTTGCGCACCTTTCGCAGAAAGTCCCGCAGGAGCCTCTCTTGCAGGCTGAGACGACGGAAACGGAGGAGGAAAACCGCCGCGGCTGTGCCGGCCAGAAGAATCATCACGATGGGCAATACCTTTTTCAGATCCGGTGGCCCCTGGATCCGGCGCAGCTGAACACCGGTCTGCCGCAGCAGTTGGACCTGCTGTCCGAGGTCGTAGGAAACAACCGCCCGGTTCCAGTAGTAATCCACGGCATCCGCCAGGCGCTGGATCATGCTCAATCCCCCTCGTCTGAACGATAGAAGAGAGGTGTCGGCGTTCTGTGCCAGTCGGCTCGGATCGATCCGCAGCCATCGGTTCTCCACCAGGGCTTCCACCCAGACATGGGCCGTATCCTCCGTGATCACATAATACCCCCCCAGCTCATTGTATTCTCCGCCGTAATAACCTCCCACCAGTCGTGCAGGCACCCCGGCAATCCGCAGCATCAAGGCGAAAGATGAGGCGAAGAACTCGCAGTATCCCCTTTTTTTCTCGAATAGAAACTCGTCCACGGGATCATCCGAGGAAGGCAGATCGGTCGTGGCATAGGAAAGGCCCTGGGTGGTGAAGAACTCCTCAAGGCGGGCGATTTTTTCTTCGGCACTTCTTCCGCCGTCGGCAAGGCGTCCGGCGGCCTGGCGAACCCGGCTCGACAGGTCCGGAGGAACATCGAGATAGAAGTCTCGATCGATCGGCCCGAAAATTTCGATCGTTCCCCCAGGGGCGGAGCGGGCAAGATACTTGACCCGGCGATCGAGAGGGCGGCGGGCTCTGAAGGTGAAATCGTCTGCCTGTGCGAAGCTCAATCCTTCGAGGCCGCCAGGGGGATCGAGGGCGAAAAGATAACGCTCCGCCCGGGGTTCGGGGTAGATCGTCTGGATGACCGTCCGGCCTCCGACGATTCTCTCCCTTCCCTGGCTCGGAGGCGTCTGCCGGGTCCAGGTGTTTCCCTTGGGAGTATTCAGCACGATCCCCCTCCAGTAGAGATCGTTCGGCGGCAGTTTTTCCGACTCGACGCGAAAAGCCGTCTCCTCGACGGAGGCGATGCCGGCGAAGGAGCCCGGGCTGACCTCCTCGCTGAAGCCGGCCGTAGCCGTTGCGGCGGGGTTGAGGAAGTTCCACAGGGGGTGCTGGGTCCGCGGCAGGATGAAAAAGAACGCCAGCATCAGCAGCAGGGAGACGGCCGGCAGAATCAGGGCCACGCCGATCAGGGCGGCGGCCTGCCGGCGGCCCAGGGAGAGACCCTCGTCGGCGGAATAAAAGGAGAGCAGCACCAGGGCCACGGTAACCACAATCACCAGCAGGACCAGGTAGACAAAGAACGCCGCCGAAAGGGTGAGCAGGGAGGAACTGGCCAGGGCGAAGACAGAAAGGACCAGAATCTGCAAATAGTTGCGGCCGCTCTTTTTGGTAACCAGGCGCACCGCCAGCAGCAGGACCAGGATATTGACGGCCGGTTCGACGAGGTGATCGCGGCTGATCTGAAACGCGTAGAGGACAAAAGAGGCGATGGAAAGGATGGTTGCCGCGCCAGCGGGCAGCGCAAAGCGCGGATGTCGATCGATGGCGACAGCGGCTGCCAGGGCCAGGGGGAGGGCCACCTGAGCCGGCGGGTCCAGATAGAGGAAGAGAGGCGCGACGCCGAGGAGGGTCGCCGCGTAGCTCAGTTTGTTAAGAGATCCCTTAATGCTGACCATAAACCGCCAGTTCGGTAAGAAGACGCAGTTTGTGACCCCGCCCCACGTCCGGGGGCAGCAGCGTCCGGGGTCCGAGCCGCAGGCCCACCGGCCGGTTTTCGCGCAGGCAGCTTCCGATCAGATAGGAAGCGCAGCGCAGGCGGTCCTCCAGATTTCCCGGCAGATGCGCGAGTTCTAGCACCACGGGTGGTCGAGTGACGGTGGAAAGCTCCTTGACCTTCAGCATCCCGTGGCGGGCCGAAAGCTTCCAGTGGATCAGCTTGAGCGGCTCGCCGCCGCTGTAATCGGAAATCCGGCTGATGTCCCCCTCGTATCCTTTGCGCCCGGCCTGAAATTCGCCGCCGGCCCTGGAGCGGCCGGCTTCGGCGGCCGTGTTCCGGCAGAAGCGTGGGGCGGGGAAGACGGTGATCTTCCGCTCGACCGGGATCGGAAAGGAGCGGACAAAGAAGTTGATGGGAAAGATGGATTCCACCCGGCCCTGTCCGATGGACTGAATCCCGCGGCCGTGGAACGTGGCGTAGAGGGTCTCGCTGGCGGTATCGCGACGAGCGATGTGGACGGCCGTGGTGCGGCCGACCGGGAGGTGCAGGGCCAGGAGAAAGGAGGGAAGCCATCGCTTGCTATTCTCGAAGCGGACGGTCAGCATCGTCTCCACGCCGTCATAGATTTCGTCGGGGAGCACGAGGTCCACCCGGAGTCCGGCAAGATTCCAGCGGCCGAGAATTCCCGATATGGACATGAAGCCGAGCAGGGCCGAGACAAGGAGGTAAAGGAGGTTGTTGCCGGTGTTGACCGCGGCGAATCCCAGCAGAAGCGTCATCGCTATATAAAGAACGCCAGCCCGGGTCAGCTTCAGACCCGGGGCACCGGTACGCTTTTGACGATTGATTTCAGCACCTCCTCCTTGCTCAAGCTCTCCTGCTCCGGCTGCAGGATAAGCCGATGGGCACACACCGCGGCGGCGACCGTCTGGACGTCCTCGGGAATGACATAATCCCGTCCCTCCAGGTAGGCCGCGCTCCGGGCGGCGGCGGCAAGACTGATGCCTCCGCGGGTGGAAACACCGGAAAGAACGAAAGAGTGCTGCCGTGTGGCGGAGACGATGCCGAAGATATAATCCACCATCTTGGTCGAGATGTAGATCTCTTCCTTTACCGCCTGCCGGGCTGCCAGGATGTCGTCAAGGGTGAGGAGCGCCTCGATGTGCCGGATCTCCTCGCGGATGCTCCCCCCCTGGATAATCGCCTTTTCCATGTCTTCGGGGGGGTAGCCGATGCCTGTGGTGATGAGAAACCGGTCGAGCTGGGATTCAGGCAGCGGATAGGTTCCGACCTGTTCGACCGGGTTCTGGGTCGCGATGACCAGAAAGGGGTCGGGGAGGGGATAGGTCGTTCCTTCCACCGTCACCCGCCTCTCTTCCATCGCCTCCAGCAGGGCGCTCTGGGTCTTGGGCATGGCCCGGTTGATCTCGTCCACCAGGACCAGGTTGTTGAAAATGGGGCCCGGGAGGAATCGGAAGCCGTTCTCGTCCCGATCGAAGATGGAAAGGCCGGTGATGTCCGACGGGAGCAGATCGCTGGTGCACTGGATGCGTCCGAAGGAGAGGCCCAGGGCTTTCGCGAGGGCCAGAGCCAGGGTGGTTTTGCCCAGTCCGGGAATGTCCTCGATCAGGAGGTGGCCGCCGGAGAGCAGAGTGATCATCGCCAGTTTAAGCGCCCGGATCTTCCCCTTGAGATAGCGGCTGGAGAGGGTGTCGATGACGCCGAGGATTTCCGTGCGTTTTTTCAATTTCATTGGCGAAGGTTTCCGCTTGAGTCGTTTCCGGAGGATGTTGTTGATAAGTATACCCCAATGGAAAAATGAGCGGAACGGTAACAGGGGCAGAGGAAAAATTTGTGTGGAGGATGGCTGCTGAATCTGAATAACTGATTATCTGATGTTATTGGCTTAATTTCTCAGAAAGAATGCCGTCTTATTTATGAATATAGTTCTCCGGTATGGCGGACTCCTTTTTCCGGTAAACCATCCCTTGAAAAAGGGCCACGACAGCACCTGCATCATCGGTGATTTGGACAGAGTAGGAGGCCAGTTTGGGGTTCCGTGTCTGCTCTTTGGCTTCAGCATAAAGCGTCCCGCCGGTAACCGCCTTGACGAAGGAGATACTGACGTTTATGGCCATTGCCAGGGTACCATGGGAATTCGAGGCGACCGCAAAAGCAAAGTCGGCAAGAGAAAAGATGGCCCCTCCATGAACTGTTCGGGCTCCATTAAAGTGGTACGGCTCAATCCTCATGCAGGCTTTCGCCCGCCCGGACCCGACCTCGAGAAGTTCCATCCCGTTATGGCGGGCGAACACATCTTCTGCGGAATAAAACCGCTTTATCTCTTCCATGGTTTCCTCATACGGATTGGTGTATAAACTGCGCGATTATAGCCATTCAACCCGCCCGCGGTGAAAGCAAAAGACCGCTGGTCAGTACCTTGCGACGCAGCGGTCTTAGACCATGTCAATTTAGCCCACGCCTATCATCCAGGTCAAGGGAAAGGTTCTCCCGCAGGGATGTCGAGGGCGACGGAGGCGGCGCGGTTTGCTGTGGATAAGCCGGGGCGACTGTCATCCTAGGTCTCGTCGGCGTTGCCAAAGGCTTAAGGACGTTGCTCGGCAGAAGGGGATAAGACAGGAACCGGTGCTGGCTATTTTTCTCATCCCCGTTAAGCTTGACCTCATGTCGAAGGCTTTCCCCATTAATCCGATCGCCCCATGAGGAAGAGTTATGGAAAAGGAGCAGTATGTCTGTCTCGTCTGCGGATTCAACATGGTGGGTTTCCATCCGGACACCTGCCCCTTTTGCGGAGCGCGGAAGGAGCGGTTCTTCACCTCCGAGGAATGCTCGGCGCGCTACCAGGTGGTGGCCACCCCGGTCAACGAGAAGGTGACCCGGCTAAACTCCCAGCCGGCGCTCGGTTTCGAGCACGCCGCATATCGGATCGAAACCGGCGACAGCGCCTGCTGGATCGACTGCCCTTCTTCCTTCAACGCCTCGCTGCCGCGAGTCGACATGATCCTGTTCACGCATCACCATTTTCTCGGCGCCTCCAACCTCTACCGGGAGCATTTTGCCGCCAAGGTGATCATCCACCAAGCCGATTCACGCCATGAAATCTGCCGCCCGTTCACCTTTGACGACCCGTTTGCACAGGATTTCACCCTTGACGGCATCGAAGCCTTCCACGTCGACGGGCATACCCCCGGGTTCACCTTCTACATCTTCGAGGAAACGGTGTTTATCTGCGACTACGTCTTTCTCGATGGCAATGGCATGAAGCTCAACCCCTTCGGCCCGGCCGACCGGACCATGGAAGGGAGCCGCCGCATCCGCGAGCTTCTGGATGGGCGGAAGCTTACCACCGTCTGCGGCTACAACTACGTTATCGACTATCTCGAATGGCGGCGCAGGTTTGAGGCGGGCCCGCCGTTCGGCGGTTTCTGAAAGGCTGTTGTTCATGTGCAAAAGCAAGGCCTTTCACTATCGCACCAGGGGCAATGACCAACTCACGGAAAAAGGAAGCAGGTCCACCTTGACCTTTGGTCGGGAGGAACTAAAAGGATAGAAAGGCGGTTCCGACGGCGTTGTCCATAAAGAGGAGGTGCTCATGGCGACTTTCGTTATGCTTACGCGTCTATCCCCGAGTGCTCTGCGATCGCCGCAGTCCCTGGAGGACTTGGAACGCAGAATCAAGGAGCAGGTCGGCACGGAGTGTCCCCAAGTGGAGTGGCTGCACAATTATGCCATCCTCGGCGGGTGTGACTACCTGGATATTTTCAATGCTCCCGACCTGGAAACGGCTATGAAGCTCTCAACGATCATCCGCACTTATGGCCATGCCCATACCGAGGTCTGGACTGCCGTTGAGTGGCAAAAGTATAAGGAGATGATTCGCCATCTCCCGGCCGGTGAGGTCGGGGGGGCGGGGGAAGGCGTTTAGCATTCGTGCGCATCGCAGGTAACAGGCGGATGGGATTTCAGGAACAGGCGCTTTGCCATCTTGAACAGCTCCATCACCAGCAGAAGCACAAGAGCCACCAGGATGAGGATGGCCCAGGAGGTTAAGGAGACGGGCGCCACCTGGAGAACTCTCTGCATCAGGGGGGTGTACAGGGTCAGAATGTGCACCGTCTGGGCGGCGAGGACCCCGAAAACCAGAATGCGATTGCGGCGGATCGGTACTTTGAAGGCGGAGACGAGCTCGGAGCGGCAGTTGAAGACGTGGACGTTTTCGAACAGAACCATGAGCAGCAGGATCATATTGCGTGCCTCGGGTTCCGTCCAGCCGTTTTCCAGCAGCCACCACCAGGCTGCGAAGGAGAAAAGGCCCATGGTCAGCCCGGAGACGACCGTCTGCTGCACCATCAGCCGATTGAAAACCCCCTCCGTCGGAGGGCGGGGCGGTTTCTCCATGGCCCCCGGCTCTCCTCCCTCGAAGGCCAGGGCCACGTCCTGAATGCCGTTGGTCACCAGGTTGAGCCACAGAAGCTGGACGGCCAGCAGGGGAAGGGGAAGTCCCGCGGCGAGGGCCAGGGTGAAAAGAACGATCTCGGCGGCCCCGGTGGAGATGAGCAGGTAGACGACCTTGCGCACGTTGTCGTAGGCAAAGCGTCCCTCCTCCACTCCGGCCTGGATGGAGGCGAAATTGTCGTCGGTGACGAGAATCTCGGCCGTGTCTTTGGCCACGTCGGTCCCCGAACCCATGGCCACACCGATGTTCGCCCTGCGCAGGGCCGGAGCGTCGTTGACCCCGTCGCCGGTTACGGCCACGAAATGACCGAGACGGATGAGAGCTTCCACGATGTGCAGCTTCTGCAGAGGAGCGACCCGGCTGAAGACCGTGGCTCCGCGCACGGTTTCGAGAAACTGTGGAATGTCCGCGGAGCCGATGTCCGCCAGCTGCTGTCCGGTGACGAGATCCTCCCGGCTGCGGGCGATGGACAGCTCGCGGGCGATGGAGAGAGCGGTGGTCGGGTGATCGCCGGTGACCATGACCACCTTTATTCCGGCCCTCCGGCACCGCTCGACGGCTTCCCTTGCCTCTGGGCGCAGGGGGTCGATGAGGCCGACCAGACCCAAAAAAGTCAGCGGCGGGATCCTCTCTTCCAGCGGCTCTCTCATGAGGGATTCCGGCGGAAGGTGTCCATCGGCAACGGCGATGATCCGGTATCCCCCTTCGGCCAGGGCGAGGGCCTGGCGCTCCATCCGTTCGAGGTCCAGTTCGGCAGCCCCCTCCCCCTGCTGCATGATGGCGCAGAAGGGGAGGACCGCCTCCGCCGCACCCTTGACAGCGACATGGATGCCCCCCTCATGACGGTAAAACCGGGCCGCATACCGCCGCTCGGACTCGAAGGGGATGTCGCCGAGGATTTCCGCCCAGGCCGCCTCAGCCGGCGGAATGATACCGACTTTAAACGCCAGGGCGAGAAGAGCGACATCGACGGCGTCGCCGTGATGCTCCCATCCCCCTTTCTTTGACACCAGGCTCCCTTCGTTGCAGAGGGCGGCCGCCATGGCCAAGCGTCTGAGCCCCTCCCTCCCAGCCGGATCCGGTTCCATTCCCTCGGGGGTGGTCACCCGTCCTTCCCCCGTATACCCTTCGCCGGAGACGGCAAAGAGCTCGCCGCCGGGGAGGCTTATCACTTTTGCGGTCTGCCGGTTGACCGTCAGCGTCCCGGTTTTGTCGCTGGCGATGCAGGTGCAGCTCCCCAGTGCCTCCACGGCGGTAAGTTTTCGGACGATGACGCTGCGCCGCGCCATGCGGGTGGTGGCGATGGACAGGGCCACCGTCATCGCCACCGGCAGACCCTCGGGAATGGCAGAAACGGCCAGGGCGACCGCCATGAAGAAGACATCCAGCCAGGGAGTTCCCTGGAGATGGGCGAAGAGGGCGAGCAGGGCGACGAAACCGAGGACCAGATAGCTGATCTGCCGGGCGAATCGCTCCATTCGGATCACCAGGGGAGGCTTTGCCACCTCGGCGGCGGTGACCGCCCGGGCGATCTGACCCACCTCGGTGAGAGAGCCCGTCGCCACCACGACCCCGGTGCTGCGGCCGGTCGCCACGGTGGAGGCGGCAAAAGCCATGTTGAGGCGCTCGCTTACGGGGAGTTCTCCGCTCAGGAGTCGGGCGCTCTTGCTCACCGGCAGGGACTCGCCGGTCAGCAGGGACTCGTCAATGGACAAATCCCTGGCGCTGATCAGGCGCAGATCGGCCGGGACACGACTTCCGGACTCGAGCAGGATCACATCCCCCGGCACCAGCTCCTCGGCGGGGATTTCCGCCTCTTCCCCCTGTCTTCGGACCCGGGCATGAATACTCAGCAGCCGCTGAAGGGCGGCGGCGCTCCTCTCCGCCTTCCATTCCTGGAATGCGCCAAGAGTGGCATTGAGGAGGATGACCGCGAAGATGAAGACGGCATCGGTCAGTTCGCCGATGATCACGGAGACCGTGCCGGCCGCCAGAAGAATGTAGATGAGGGGACTGAGGAACTGGTGCAGAAAGATGATGCCGAGACCGGGAGTTTTTTTCGCCGGCAGGGAGTTAGGGCCGAATTCGCGCTGCCTCTCCCGGACTTGCTCCTGGGGAAGGCCGTGAACACCGGACCGGAGTTTTTCGAACACCTCCTCCATTGCAAGAGCATACCAGGCGATTCCGGCATCTTCTTCGCCGCCAGCTTCGAGCCGGCCGAGTTGTTCCCCGGTGTTTGATTCCATGCCGGCACCCGCTCCGAGGACATCCCCTTGCCCTATTCCGACGAAGCGGGGCTTCTTATATAAGCGACGCTTCGCTACGAACGGACTCTCCTCTTTCTTCGGGGTTCTGACTCAAGTATAGCACCCGTTCTGGGACGGAGACGGCGGGGAGTTTCCCTCGAAATGGATCAAAGGTCTTCGCCGTCCGGCTCTTCGGCGAATATCAGCAGGTAGCCGTCGGGATCATGAAGCCAGAGCTCGCGGCGGCCGAACTCCTCATCTTCCAGTTCATACAGAACGTGGAGTCCACGGCGGTCGATGCTCTTCGCCAGGGGGGCGAGCGCCTTCAGGGAGAATTCAAGAGTCACCCCCACCCCCTTAGGGTGGCGGTCGAGGTTCTGAAAAAGGGCCGGATGTGTCGCCTCCAGAGTCTCCGACTCCCGGAACAGGACTGAGGCGTCGCCGCAGGAGAGAAACAGAACGGCAGGATGTCCCGGCACCGGGATAAGGCGCTCGATCGTCATCTGCAGGATGTCGCCATAGAATTCGGCGGTAAGATCCAGGTCGCGAACGGCCAGCGTCAGAGTCAGGTTCATGGCAAAAATCTCCTTTACGGTTTCTTAACATCCATGCAGCCTCCTGACAAGGACAATGGATGCGGGAAAGTTGATGGCGGCATCCTCTGAGTTTTTGCGAGTGCGGGAAAGTTGACTCCAGTTTGAGGGCGTGATTTAATCATGCTGATTGTTGGGAGACAAGGATGATGGCGTCGCAAAAAGTCCGCCCTACGGCGTTACGGCGTTTTTTCAGGACCTCGACATACCTGATGTATGCCTTCGCTCTTGAAAAAACACCAGGCCTTGTAGGACGAAATTTTTGCTTAGCCATTCTATGAGTTTTTGCAAAGGCATTAAGGATGATTACGGCTTATCTGGCCCTGGGTTCCAATCTCGGAGACCGTGAGGAAATCCTCAAGGGAGCGCGCCGAACTCTGAGTGCCGCTCCGGGTGTCCGGGTGACGGCCTGGTCCCCCCTTTACCTGACCGAACCGGTGGGAGGCCCGGAGGGCCAGGGCCTTTATCTGAATGCTGTTCTCGAGGTGGAAACGGAACTGTCTGCCCAAGATTTGCTGCAGCGCTGCCTGGAGGTGGAAAGATGCTTCGATCGGCAGCGGGAGGAGCGGTGGAGCGCCCGGACCCTGGATGTCGATCTCCTCTTCTGGGGAGAGGAGACGCGCTGCGAACCGGACCTCGTCATTCCCCATCCGCGAATGCATTTAAGGCAGTTCGTTCTGACGCCGCTGCGGGACCTCGCCCCGAACCTGCTTCATCCCCTGCTGGGACGGACCGTATGCGAGCTTCTGGCCGACCTGCCTCCGGGTGACGGCGTGACCCGATTTCTCGAGAACTGGTGAACCGATGATCCGTCTGCTTCTTCTGGCTCTTCTTTTCTTTCTGGCCTACACCGCCTATAATGCCTTCGTCCGCTCCCTCCCCGGCCGGAAGACTCTGCCCAAAGACAAATCCCGCGAGGGAGAGGAAATGGTCCGTGATTCACAGTGCGGCACCTTTGTGCCCCGCAGCATGGCGCTGGAGAAGTCAATCAAAGGGGAAAAGCACTTTTTCTGCTCGGCCAAGTGCCGGGATATTTTCACTGGAAAAAAGGGATGATTTCATAAAAATCAAATGAAGCTTAAATCTTTTGGGTTCGATCAACAATCCCGGTAAAGGAGCACCACATGAAATTCTTCATCGACACCGCCGAAGTTTCTGAAATCCGCAAGGCCAACGCTCTGGGCCTGGTGGACGGCGTCACCACCAACCCCTCGCTGATCGCCAAAAGCGGCCGCGATTTCAGGGAAGTCCTCAATGAGATCACCGAGATCATCGATGGACCCATTTCGGCCGAGGTGATTTCCCTCAATGCCGAGGAGATGGTCAGGGAAGGGCAGGAGCTGGCCAAGATCAATCCGAAGAATATCGTCATCAAGGTGCCGATGACCGACGAAGGGCTCAAGGCGGTGCATGTCTTTTCCCGGGAAGGAATCAAGACCAATGTCACCTTGATCTTCTCCCCTCTCCAGGCATTGCTTGCCGCCAAGGCCGGTGCGACTTACGTCTCTCCTTTTATTGGCCGACTGGACGACATCGGCCATTCCGGTATGGAGGGGGTCGAGCAGATCCGCACCATCTTCGACAATTACGGCTACGAGACAGAAATCATCGTGGCTTCGGTGCGCAGCCCCTTGCATGTACTCAATGCGGCACTGATCGCCGCCGACATCTGCACCATTCCCTTTTCGGTGATGATGCAGCTGGAAAAACATCCTCTGACCGATATTGGTATCGAAAAATTTCTGGCAGATTGGGAGAAGGTAAACAAAGGATAAAATGAATGCGTCGGGCGTTGCCCGCCGCCGAAAAATTAGCGAGATCCGTGGCCTGGCCGGCCCCCTCTGTTACAATTCTACGGAGAAGTCGGCCAGGCCTTTTTATTTTTTAAGCGACGGTTTTTTACGTGTAGTGACGGTAAAAAATATTGGTAAGGCCACTTGACAATGGACACGCATATCGCTAACGTATACGGGATATTCAAGAGATAAAGTCCAGATATTAAGCTTGAAATTCAGGACGATTGTTTTGGTAGGGCCAAATCGCCATTATCTTCATTCTGTTTTAGTCATGATAAAAACCAGGGGGCTCTATGTTTTTCCGCCGAAAAAGGCGGGTCGTGACCAATGCGCGGCTTTGACCGATTTTAACTGGTTCCGCTAACCGCATGAAGAAAGGCAGCTTTTCGGGTCATAGCCCTTTGGCACCCCGATTGCTATTGGAAATACGGTTCTGGGATGTGAGCGGTCAGGGCGGCTGCAGAGAATCGTTCCCGGGACATATCAATCATTCCAGTTGACGAGGAGACGATGAACATTCACGAGTACCAGGCCAAGGAGATTCTCAGAAAGTACGGAGTGGCCGTTCCCGACGGCCATGTCTGCTACAACAGCGCCAGCGCCCGCGACTGGGCCAAGCGCATCGGCGAGGGGCCCTGGGTCGTAAAGGCACAGATCCATGCCGGCGGTCGAGGCAAGGGGGGCGGGGTGAAGCTCGCCAGGACCCCTGACCAGGTGCGGGATTTCGCCCGCGAGATGATCGGCATGACCCTTGTCACCCATCAGACCGGCCCCGAGGGAAAGCTGGTCAAGCGCGTTCTGGTGGAGAAGGGGTGCAACATCGCCAACGAACTCTACATCAGTTTGCTGGTCGACCGCGCCACCTCCAAAGTCACCCTGATGGCCTCCACTGAAGGGGGAATGGACATCGAGGAGGTCGCCGAAAAAACCCCGGAGAAGATCCTCAAGGAGCCGATCGACCCTCTGGTCGGCCTCCTCCCCTTCCAGTGCCGAAAGCTCGCCTTCAAGCTCGGCCTCGAAGGTAAGCAGGTGGGGCAGGCGGTCAAGTTGCTCATCGGCCTCTACGAAGCTTTCGTCGGTTACGATTGCTCCCTGCTTGAGATCAATCCCCTTGTGGTCACCGCCGAAGGGGACCTGCTGGCCATCGATGCCAAGCTCAACTTCGACGACAACGCCCTCTTCCGCCACCGGCTGATCCGCGACATGCGCGACTATGACGAAGAGGACCACAACGAGATCGAAGCCTCCCAATACGACCTTTCCTATATCGCTCTCGACGGCAACATCGGCTGTCTCGTCAACGGCGCCGGTCTGGCCATGGCCACCATGGACATCATCAAGCACTGCGGCGGCAAGCCGGCCAACTTTCTCGACGTCGGTGGCGGTGCCACCATCGAGCGGGTCACCGAGGCCTTCAAAATAATACTCTCCGATGAAAAGGTCGAAGGGATTCTGGTCAATATCTTCGGCGGCATCATGAAGTGCGATGTCATCGCCACGGGGGTCATCGAAGCAGCCCGGCAGGTTGGCCTCGAAGTGCCGCTGGTGGTGCGCCTTGAGGGGACCAACGTCGAGAAGGGGAAGAAGATGCTGGCCGAGAGCGGCCTCAACATCGTCGCCGCCGACGGCATGGCCGACGCGGCGCAAAAAATCGTCAGAGCTGTTCAGAATCAGGAGAAAGGATAAAGGTGAAAGGAAAAAGGTAAGCCATCGATGCATTGCCTAGAGCCTTTAACCTTTTGCCTTTAACCTTTTTTTGAGGGAGAACATCAATGAGCATTCTCGTCAATAAAGATACGAAAGTCATCACTCAGGGGATCACCGGCGCCACCGGACTCTTCCACGCCCAGGGGGCAAGGGACTACGGCACGCAGATGGTCGGCGGAGTGACTCCCGGCAAGGGGGGCACCACCATCGACGGTTTTCCCGTCTTCGACACCGTCGAGGACGCCGTCCGGGAGACCGGCGCCGACGCCTCGGTCATCTACGTTCCGCCCCCCTATGCCGCCGACGCCATCATGGAGGCGGTCGACGCCGGCATCGAGCTGATCTGCTGCATCACCGAGGGGATACCGGTTCTCGACATGGTCAAGGTCAAGCATTTCATGAAAGGCAAAAAGAGCCGCCTGATCGGTCCCAACTGTCCCGGGGTGATCACTCCCGGGGAGTGCAAGATCGGCATCATGCCCGGCTACATCCACAAGCCGGGGAAAGTGGGGATCATCTCGCGCAGCGGCACCCTGACCTACGAGGCGGTCTGGCAGCTCACCACCCGCGGCATCGGGCAGTCGACCTGCGTCGGTATCGGGGGGGATCCGGTCAACGGAACCAACTTCATCGACTGCCTCGATCTATTCGAGAAGGACCCGGGGACCGAGGCGGTGATCATGATCGGCGAGATCGGCGGGACGGCCGAGGAAGAGGCCGGCTGCTATGCCAAGGAGCACATGAGCAAACCGGTGGCGGCGTTCATCGCCGGGCGCACTGCTCCCCCCGGCAAGCGCATGGGTCATGCCGGCGCGATCATTTCGGGCGGCAAGGGGACCGCGGCAGAGAAGGTGGCCGCCCTCGAGGAGTGCGGCATCAGCGTCGCCGCCAGTCCCGCGGAAATGGCGGAAGCCCTGTTGAAAATTTACACCCCCTGATTCCGTCAGCACCGGGCGGATCTGTTCTCTCTCCCGAAGGGCCTGAATTGAAGGCCCTTCGGGGTTCATAAAGTCGGTAGGATCCCCCTTCCGTTTTCCAGGATCATTCTTTTCCCCGCCAGAGCCGCTTCAGCCATGGCCTGAATGACTGTTCTGCCCCTGCCGCTGGTAATCGTCGCGCCGGTCAGGGGGTGGACGATCAGAAATTCGAAGCGTCCGTCCATTGCTCTGCCGCCGTATCGGTAGGGGAGTCCGAGACGGGAGAGTTCGTGCCACGCCATGGTGATGTCCTCCTCGGAATGTCCCTCGATTCCATTACCCACTCCTTCCCCGAGCTTTTTCATTCTTGCTCCTTTCGATCACGATGTCTCCGTGATAGACCCTGATTCCCGGCCCGTGTCGCATGAGGTAAAAAAGTACCTTTGTGGTTTATTCTATCCCATTATTTCGTCAGCGCAAGTAATCCCAGGCAATGTGTTCGCATCCCGCTCCACCGGAAGGTGAGTGCCGTTGCTGTTGACTTGGCGATCCGCTCCCTTTATCATGAGAAAATATGTTGAGGCCGGTGGCCAATGCCGTGCCGGGAGTGTGCCGTTTTTACTTTCTGACAAGGACATGCACCATAAATGGCTATTCTGCGCATACTTCACTACCCTGAGCCGATTCTGAAGAAAAAGTCGGCGCCGGTGACCCGTTTCGATGAGGAACTCAAGAAGCTGGCTGACGATATGGCGGAGACCATGTACGCGGCGCCAGGTGTGGGTCTTGCTGCGCCCCAGGTGGGGATTTCACAGCGGATGGTGGTGATCGACTGCTCTCCCAAGGGTGAAGAGCCCCGCCTTATGAAGATCGTCAATCCCGAGATCGTGGCCCGGGAGGGAGAGGTCTTCGAGGAGGAGGGGTGCCTGTCGGTTCCCGCCTATTATGCGAAGGTTCCGCGCAGCGCGCGGGTCACGGTGCGCCACCAGGATCTGGACGGGAAAACGGTGGAGCTGGAGGCTGAAGGGCTTCTGGCCATTGCTTTCCAGCACGAGATTGACCATCTGGACGGTATACTCTTCATCGATCATCTCTCTCCCCTGAAGAAGTCGATCTTCCGCAAAAAATACAAAAAGCTCATGGACCAGCAGCAGGAGCAGATGTGATCGCGCCGAAAGAGATCCGCACCGTCTTCATGGGGACCCCGGAGTTCGCCCTTCCCACCCTGGAGGGCCTGATCGAGTCAGGGGTTGACCTGCAGGCCGTCTACACCCAGCCCGATCGTCCCAAGGGACGGGGGAAGCAGGTGGCCCTGCCGCCAGTAAAGATTCTGGCGCAGAGCCGCGGCATTCCCGTGCACCAGCCCCTCAAACTGCGCGATCCCGCCGTTGTCGCGGAGCTGAAGAGAATTTCCCCCGATCTGATTGTGGTGGTGGCCTACGGACAGATCCTTCCCAAAAGCGTGCTGGAGATTCCCCGCTACGGCTGCATCAATGTCCATGCCTCCCTCCTCCCCCGCTATCGGGGAGCGGCCCCGATCAACAAGGCAGTGATGGACGGGGAAGAAGTGACGGGGGTCACCACCATGCTCATGGACGTGGGGCTCGATACAGGCGACATGCTGATCAGGCATTCGACTCCCATCGGTTTCGAAGAGACGGCGGGAGAACTGCATGACCGCCTGTCCCTTCTCGGGCGCCAGGCGATGGAGGAGACTCTGGCCCGGTTGTGCGCCGGCACTCTCGAAGCCGAGCCGCAGGATGACGCCCGGAGCTGCTATGCTCCGATGCTGAAGAAAGAGGACGGGCGCATAGACTGGAACAAAAGCGCCGGCGAAATCCACAATCTGGTGAGAGGGCTCGATCCCTGGCCGGGCGCCTACACGCATCTGGGTGGAGAGGTGCTCAAAATCGCCCGCACTCTCCCCGAGCCGGGAGAGGGAGAGGCCGGGACGCTCCTTTCGGCCGGACCCGAGGGGGTCTGCATCGCCTGCGGCGAAGGGGTCCTGCGGGTGCGTGAGCTGCAGCTCCCCGGAAAGAGGCGCCTGCCTGCCTCCGAATTTCTCCGTGGTCGACCTCTGTCCCCCGGAACGCGCCTGGAGTCATGATGTCGTCTGCTTCTTCCGAAGAGAAATATCAGCCGCGCAAGCGGCTTTTTATCGGCCTGCTGTCCGCCGCCTGCACCCTGGTGCTGGTTCTGGCCTTTCTGCTGTGGTGGGTTCCCAGCGTCGGTCTCAACACCATTCACCCCCTCCTGCCGGTGATCTTCGGGGTGGTTCTGGCCGGACTCTCTCTGGTCGTCGTCGGCGGCCTTCTGGTCCTCATCCTTACCCTGGCCAGCGGCAGGGATCTCTTTTTTTCGCAGCGGCTTCGGGGGATCGTCATCCGCTACCTGTTTCCGGCCATCATCGGCATAGGAAGGCTGGTGGGGGTCAACCGCGATACCCTGCAGCAGTCTTTCATCGCCCTGAACAACCAGCTGGTTGCCGCGAAAAAACTCAGGGTCTCCCCCAAGAAAGCCCTGATCCTCCTCCCTCACTGCATCCAGCTTTTCGACTGCGCCATCAAGATCACCGGTGACGTGGACAAGTGCGTCCGGTGCGGCCAGTGCGATATCAGCGGGCTGGCGGAGCTCGCCAGAGACCGCGGCATCGACATCGCCGTGGCCACGGGCGGCACCCTGGCGCGCAAGATCATCGTAGAGAAGCGCCCGGGGATCATCATTGCCGTGGCCTGCGAGCGGGATCTCACCTCGGGGATTCGGGATGCCTATCCCCTGCCGGTGATCGGCATTCTCAACCACCGGCCGCACGGCCCCTGCTTCAACACGCACATCATCCTCGCCGAAGTGGAGAGGGCGTTGAACGATTACGTCATCGCCTGATTCCCTTGATTTTCCACCGGCCGCTCTTTATATTGATGTATAAGGTCCGGCTTCCGCCGGTTCAGACTTCATTTATAAACAAGGGGATTTTTCAACTATGAACACTCTGCGAACCGTATTTCTGATGACCCTCCTCACTCTGGTCCTGGTCGGAGCCGGCGGGGCTCTTGGAGGCCGCGGAGGAGCTCTCATCGCCTTGATCATGGCCGGCGTCATGAATCTCGGCTCCTACTGGTTTTCCGACAAGATCGTGATCAAGATGTACAGGGGCCGGGAGGTGACGGAGGGAGCCCTCTACGATGTGGTTCGGGAACTGTGCCTGCGAGGCGGCCTGCCGATGCCCAAGGTCTACATCCTTCCCCAGCCGACACCGAACGCCTTTGCCACCGGCCGCAACCCGAAACATGCGGCCGTAGCCGCAACGGAAGGAATACTCCAGATCCTGAGTCGCGAAGAGCTGATGGGAGTCATGGCCCACGAAATGAGCCACGTCGGCAACCGCGACATCCTCATCGGCTCCATCGCCGCCACCATTGCCGGCGCCATCTCCTACATGGCGCATATGGCTCAGTGGGCGATGATCTTCGGCGGCAGGGACGACGAGGACAGCAACCCGATCGCCATGATCGCCATGATGATCCTGGCGCCCATTGCCGCCATGCTGGTGCAGATGGCCATCTCCCGCTCCCGCGAATACGAGGCGGACAAAGGGGGGGCAAAGCTCTGCGGCAACCCCTTCTATCTGGCCAGCGCCCTGCGCAAGCTGGAAGCAGCCAATAGTCGGAGCCCGATGCCGAAGGTGAATGAGGCGACCGCCCACATGTTCATCGTCAATCCCCTGCGGGGCAAGGGCGGCCTTAAATCGCTCTTCTCCACCCATCCGCCGGTGGAGGAACGAGTCCGCCGGCTGGAGAGCATGACGATCGGATAGGGCAGGTTAAAGGTACGGGCCCAACCCGGCCGCTTCCAAAGGATTTCCATTGAAAATTTCCGACCCGCGCCAGGTCGCTTTTGCTGTTCTCTGCCGGGTGGAGGAGGGGGCTTTTGCCGACCTGACCCTCGATACGGCCCTGTCCAGGGCGCCGTCCATGGACCCCCGGGACCGGGGCCTGGCCACCGAGCTGGTCTACGGGGTGCTGCGCCAGCGGGGGCGGATCGATTTCGCCCTCTCCCGGTTCTGCCTCAAGCCGCTGGCGAAGGTCGAACCCAGGGTTCTCATCCTGCTTCGCCTCGGGGCCTATCAGGTCCTTTCTCTCGATCGGGTGCCGGACAGCGCCGCCGTCGATGAGACGGTCAAACTGGCCCGCCAGGAAGGATTGGCGCGGGCCACCGGCTTTATCAACGGCATCCTGCGCTCCCTGGTGCGCGGCCGAAACGAGATCGCTTGGCCCGATCCAGACGCTTCTCCCCGGGAATATCTGGAACACGTCCTTTCCCTGCCCAGGTGGCTGGCCAGGGAGTGGCTGGAGGAGATGGGAAGGGAGTCCGCCCTGGCCGTGGCTGAAGCACTCTGTGCGGCTCCTCCTTTTACTCTGCGGGTCAATACCCTGAAAATCAGCCGGGAAGAATACCTGGGGCGCCTCCGCGAGGTGGGGCATCAGGCCGTTCCCACCCTCTATGCTCCCGAAGGGGTCGTCCTCACCGGCAGAGGCGGGGGGCCCCTCCCCGGGGCGGCCGAGGGCTGGTATCAGGTGCAGGACGAGGCGAGCATGCTCATCGCTCACCTGCTGGCCCCGCAGAAGGGAGAGAAACTCCTGGACGCCTGCGCCGCTCCCGGGGGCAAGACGACACATATCGCAGCTCTGGTGCAGAACGAAGCCTCAGTGCTGGCCCTCGATCTCCACCCCCAGAGGGTTCGGCTGATCGATGAAGGAGCCGAGCGTCTCGGCTGCGAACAGATCGATGCCCGCCCCTGGGATCTGACCCGACCTCCCGATTTCCTGCAGCCGGATTCTTTCGACCGGGTGCTGGTGGATGCCCCCTGCAGCGGCCTGGGGGTGCTGCGGCGCAACCCCGAAATACGCTGGCGGCGGACGAAAGACGAAATCCGTCGGATGGCAGCTCTGCAGAAAATCATCCTGGAAAATGTCGCCCCCCTGGTTCGCCCGGGCGGCGTCCTGCTCTACTCCCTGTGCACCCTGACGCCGGAGGAGACGACCGGAGTCGTCGAAGCATTCCTGAGGAAGCACGACGATTTCACTCCCGAGGATCTCCGCTCCGACTTTCCCCATTGGCGGGAACTTTTTGACGGGCAGGGCGCCCTGCGTACTTTTCCTCACCACCACGGTGGCATGGATGCCTTTTTCGCCTGCCGTTTCAGGCGGCGGGATTGAACAATAAATCATAGGAGCCAGCCCATGATCAAGATCGCCCCCTCCATCCTGTCGGCGGATTTCTCCCGCCTCGGAGATGAAATCCGCGCCATCGAAAGAGGCGGAGCCGACTATGTTCACATCGACGTCATGGACGGCCACTTCGTCCCCAACATCACCATCGGTCCCCTGGTGGTCGACGCCGTGCGGCGGGTGACGGATCTGCCCCTCGACGTCCACCTCATGATCGAGAATCCGGACCGATACATCCCCGATTTCGTCAAAGCGGGCGCCGACATCGTCACCGTTCACCAGGAAGCCGTCCCCCACCTGCACCGCACGGTTCAGTTGATCCGCAGTCTGGGCAAAAGAGCCGGAGTCTCCATCAATCCCGCCACACCGGTTTCCACCCTGGACGTTATTCTGGAAGAACTGGACCTGGTTCTGATCATGAGCGTCAACCCGGGTTTCGGCGGGCAGGGGTTCATCCCCGCCTGTCTGCCAAAAATCGAGGAACTGCGCCGCCAGATCGACCGGCGCGGACTGCCGGTGGAACTGGAGGTTGACGGAGGGGTGAAGACCGACAACATCGGCCTGATCGCCGGTGCCGGAGCCGATGTCTTTGTCGCCGGCAGCGCCGTTTTCGGCGAGGCCGATTACGCCGCCACTATTGCAAGACTCAAAGAGAATGCCGTCAGCATAAAGGTGTGATGCTCGATCTTGCTTTCGTCAAAACCGCCCTCACCCGAAATCCCGCCCGCGGTATCGCCCTGGGCGAGCTTCGACCCGCCGCCGTTCTGGTCCCGCTCTTTATCAGGGACGGAGAGGACCATCTTCTCTTCACCCGCCGGACCGAACTGATGAAGCACCACCGGGGAGAAATCTCCTTCCCCGGCGGGGGACGTCATGCCGAAGATGCCGACCTGCTCCAGACCGCACTGAGGGAGACAGAGGAGGAAATGGGCATCCGCCCGGCCGATATCACCGTTCTCGGGCAACTGGACGATTTCGTCTCCATCGCCGGTTACCGGGTCACTCCCTTCGTGGGGGCCTTTCCCTATCCCTATTCCTGCCGCGTCAACGCAGCGGAGATTGCCGAAGTCATCGAAGCACCCCTGTCCGTCCTGCGCGACCCGGCCATCTGGCGCAAGGAAAACTGGCGCCACAGGGGCCGGGTCCACCCGGTTCATTTCTACACCGTGGCTGGGCATGAGATCTGGGGGTTGACCGCGGCCATCCTCAGGCAGTTTCTCAAGCGTATCGGTTATATCTGATTTCAGCGGGAAATCCCCGCCGAAACTTGCATGTGGCCTTTCCAGCCGGTAAGCTTTAAAGGCTTATCTCACCGATTCAAGAGGCCTTCTATGATTTCTTTTCGCAATCTCGGACTGCTCGCCAAGGTCAATATCATCGTTGCGGGCATCCTGCTCTCTTTCTTTGCCCTTTCCACATTTCTCAACTACCATCAGCAGAAGGCCTTCATTCTCGAAGAATCGGTGGAAAAGGCGCGGATCATAGCCTCCGAGGCCATCCAGGCCAGGGAATACCTTTCCAGACAGCTGCAGATCGGCGATGTGGAGCTTTCCCACGGCCGCTACGGGCTGATTCCCGTGGTGGCCTCCACCCGCATCGGCGAACTGGTGGCCGAAGACCTCGACTACCGCATCCGCCAGATCTCCGACCGCTATCGCAATCCGAAGAATGCTCCGGACGTTTTCGAGGCGGCAATGCTGCAGAGGTTTTACGGCAGTCCCTACCTGAGAGAAGCCTTCCAGATCTCCACACTGCAGGGGGAACGGGTATTTCGTTATCTGCAGCCCTTCCGGGCCGAGGAGAGCTGCCTGGAGTGTCACGGCGACCCCGCCGCCGCACCGGACTACATTAAGGAGCTTTTTCCCCAGGATAGGGATCAGGCCTACAACTACCGGATCGGGGAGATCATCGGGGCCGCTTCGGTGACCATCCCCATGGACAAGCTCTCTCGGCAGATCTATGCCAACCTGCGCAACGATATCCTCTATACGGGAGGTATTTTCCTCGCCCTGATCACCTGCCTCGGGCTGCTGACCCGGATCGCCATCACCCAGCCACTGAACCAGTTGGGCGGTGCAGTCCGCGAGGTCATGCACACCGGCAGGTTCGAGGAAAAAATCCCCAGGCGCGGCGGTGACGAAATCGGAATCCTGATCGACGGTTTCAACGAGATGATCGATAACCTTCAGGAGAAGACCGAACATCTCGAAGAGTCGGAAAAGCGCTTCCGGCTCCTGACCGAAACGGCCCGCGACGGGATCGTCGCCTTTCTGAGCAACGGCCAGATCATCATGTTCAATCGCCAGGCAGAACGGATGTTCGGCTTCAGCAAGATGGAAATTATCGGCGTTTCCATAGAACGCCTGATCCATGAAGACTGCGCATCCATTCGCGAAGTTTCCATCGAAAGTTACCTCGAGAAAAACGCCGCAGAGCTGATGCGCAAGATCCACAAGATACCGGGCCGGCGGCGCGACGGCGCTCGCTTCGATCTGGAGCTGTCCATGTCAGTGGCCGAATCTGACGGTCATCTCTTCTATACGGCGATTCTCAGGGAAAGGGAACAGAGCTGAACGCCCTATATCTATGGGGAACTCTTGGCTGAGTCCCACCGGCACAGCCTTCCCCTCGGAGGATGACTTGACGGGTCGAAAAACAGGCATATAGTGAGGTTGTAAAAAGATTGTTGTCCCGATAAAGCCAAACCTGCCGTGAGGCGGGGCCGGAAAGCCACGGGTCTCAGAAGACGAAGACGGCCGAGCTGCCGAAGGATGAAGAATCCTGAACGGTGGCCCGGTCTTTGTTTTTGGGAAGTTCCACACGATACCCTCCCCGTGGGGGACTGACCTCGTGGCGAGTTAAAGGAAAAGGAGACCATGCCATGCCAACGATCACGACCAAGGACGGTTCTCATATCTATTACAAGGACTGGGGGACGGGACAGCCCGTCGTCTTCAGCCATGGATGGCCGCTCTCGGCGGACGCCTGGGAAGACCAGATGTTCTTTCTCGCCTCGCGCGGATATCGCTGCATCGCCCATGACCGCCGCGGCCATGGGCGGTCGAGTCAACCCTGGAACGGCAACGACATGGACACATATGCCGATGACCTCGCAGAACTCGTCGAAACGCTCGACTTGAAGAACGCCATTCATGTCGGCCACTCCACAGGCGGCGGCGAAGTGGCCCGCTACATCGGCCGCCACGGCACGAAGCGTGCGGCCAAGGCCGTGCTGATCGGCGCAGTGCCGCCGCTGATGCTGAAGACAGCCGCCAATCCGGGCGGCTTGCCGATGGAAGTCTTCGATGAGATCCGCGCCAATGTCCTTGCCGACCGCTCGAAATTCTTCAAGGATCTGAGCATCCCCTTCTACGGCTACAACCGGCCTGGAGCCAAGATCTCGGAAGGAGTACGGGAGTTCTTCTGGCTCCAGGGGATGATGGCCGGCTTCCCGGCAGCTTACTTTTGCATCAAGGCCTTTTCGGAGACGGATCAGACCGAGGATCTGAAGAAAATCGACGTGCCGACCCTGATAATTCATGGCGACGACGACCAGATCGTGCCGATCGCTGACTCGGCTATGCTGTCCGCCAAGCTGGTCAGGAACGCGCAGCTCAAGGTCTACAAGGGCGGGTCGCACGGCCTGTGTACCACCCAGAAGGACGCGGTCAACGCCGAACTGCTGGCGTTCTTCAAGGGATAGGTGACCAGGAGAAAGGTCTCGTCCCCAAGGCATGGAGGAAGTGGAATTCCCTCTTTTCGACCTTACCCAAGCTAAGAGGAGACACACCATGAAATCGGTTCAAATCGCTAGCGCCATCATGGCAGTCTTTGTTTTCGCTCTGGCCTCGGCGGCCTTTGCGGCCCCCAAGGCCGCCCCGACCCCGGGAAAAAGTCTGCTTGACCCGACTAACCACATCCTGATCCTGATCGACCACCAGCCGCAGATGGCTTTTGCCACCAAGTCCATCGACATTGTGGAACTGCGCAACAACGTCACAGGCCTGGCCAAGGCAGCCAAGGCTTTCAAGGTACCGACCATCCTCACCACAGTGGCGGAAAAATCCTTTTCCGGCCCGATGTTTCCCGAGCTCAAAGCCGTCTTCCCCGAACAGAACCCCATCGACCGCACCACGATGAACACCTGGGAGGACAAGCGAATCACTGATAAAGTCAACGAGTTCGGGCGAGGCAAGGTAGTGATTGCCGCCCTCTGGACGGAGGTATGCGGGGTCGGCCCGGTCTTGTCGGCTCTTGACCAGGGGTTCGAAGTCTATTTCGTCACCGACGCCTCGGGCGGCGTGAGCGACGACGCGCACAACATGGCCGTGAAGCGCATGGCCCAGGCCGGGGCGCATCCCATCACTTGGCTGCAGTATCTGCTGGAGCTGCAGCGCGACTGGGCGCGCGGCGAAACCTACGACGTTGTCACCGGCATCGCCAAGGAGCAAGGCGGCGGCTACGGCTTGGGGATCATCTACGCCAAGGAGATGTTCAAGGCCAGCGAAGGCACCCATAAATAGCCCCGGCGCATCGTCGGGTCGAAGGAGCCGCCATTTATGAGGACCTCTGTTGTATTCAGGCCGATTGGGCTTCCCCGGAGGGTCCCGTCATGATAAGGAAAATGACTTACGAAAAAAAAGGGTGGTTCGCGTTAGTCGCATTGATTCTGTCGGCAATGGTGCGGGTGCTATGGCCGCATCCGGCGAACGCGACCGAGGCGAACCTGATCGTCTTCAACGCCAAAATCACCACCCAGGACGCGAAAAATCCCAGTCCCACGGCGTTGGCCGTCAAGGATGGGAAGTTCCTCGCCGTCGGCACGGATGAAGAAACCAAAAAGCTGAGAGGAAAAGAAACCCGGGTTCTGGACGCCGGAGGACGGCGGCTGATCCCCGGCCTCAACGACTCGCACGGCCACTACGTGCGCGGTGGCCGTTTCTACAACAGCGAGGTGCGCTGGGACGGAGTGCCGTCGCTGCAAATCGCTTTGAACATGATCCGGGAGCAGGCCGATCGGACCCCGGAAGGCAATTGGGTGCGGGTGATCGGTGGCTGGAGCCCCTTCCAGTTCGAAGAGAAGCGGATGCCGACCCCGACGGAGTTAAACCAGGCCGCCCCTGATACTCCGGTCTTCATCCTATACCTCTACAGCATGGGCTTTCTCAACGAGGCCGGGCTCAAGGCCCTCGGCGTCACGGTGGAGAACGCCCAGGAAAAAGCCCCACCGGGCGGCCGCTACGAGGTGGTCGATGGCCGACTCACCGGGCGGCTGCTGGCCGAGCCCGACCCGACCATCCTTTACAAGACCATTGGCAGCCTCCCGCCGTTGTCAGCGGAAGACCAGCTCAATTCCACCCGGCATTTCTTCCGCGAACTCAACCGCTTCGGGATGACTTCGGCGGTCGATGCCGGAGGCGGCGGACACAAGTATCCCGTCGACTACACTGGCACCGCCCTCCTGGCCGGGAGTCCTGACCTGCCGCTGCGCATCTCCTACTACCTCTTTCCACAGCAGAAAGGCAACGAGTACCGCGAATTCGTTGAGTGGATGGCGAACCACGGCCTGTTTCACGACGGCGCCCTGCATCTCGACCACGGCTACGAACTGGAAGGAGCCGGGGAGTTCCTCGTCTGGTCGGCGGGGGATTTCGAGAACTTCACCGCGGACCGGCCGGACCTCACCCGCCGCGAGCGGTGGCGCGAAGACCTGAAAAGGGTCGCCCAACTGTTGGTCGAAAGAGGGTGGCCGCTGCGCATCCACGCCACCTACGACGAATCGATCGGTCACATCCTCGACGTCTTCGAAGAGGTCGACCGCGAGGAGCGCGCGGCCGGACGTAAGGGCTTTGTCGGCATCCGCTGGGCCGTCGACCATGCCGAAACCCTGAAGCAGGCCAATCTGGAGCGGATCAAGAAGCTCGGCGGAGGAGTGGCCATCCAGAATCGCATGGCCTTCGCCGGGGAGTATTTCATTGAGCGTTACGGCGCCGGGGTGGCCGATCACGCCCCGCCGGTCAGGGCCTTGCTCGATGCCGGAATTCCGGTCGGCGCCGGCAGCGACGCCACCCGGGTTTCGACCTACAACCCGTGGATCTCCCTCTATTGGCTGGTCACCGGCCGGTCGGTGGGAGGCACTCCCTTGCTCTCGGCGGAAAACCGGCTGAGCCGGGAGGAGGCCCTGGAACTCTACACGATCGGCAGCGCCTGGTTCTCGCAGGAGGAGGGCGTCAAGGGACGTATCGCCCCCGGCCAGTATGCCGACTTCGCCCTGCTTAACAAGGACTACTTCGCGGTCGCAGAGGAGGAGATCCGCGGCATTGAATCGGTGCTGACCGTCACCGGCGGCGTCATCGTCTACGGCGCCGAAGAATTCGCCGGGCTTGCCCCCGAGCTGCCGCAGGTCAGCCCGGCCTGGTCGCCGGTGAAGTTGTTCGGCGGCTACTATCGGACCTCAGAGCACCGGTCCGAAAAATGAGGGATGATCCTACTCGCCATCTGCCTCGGAAAATTCCGCGGCCAGTCTCGCGGGACTGCGCCAAGGACTGGCTTCTGGCGATTCTTTGCGTCCTCCTGCTTTACCCGGTGCCGGCTCGCTGCCAATACGAGTTTCAGAAACTTCGATACGAGGAGGATTGGAGGCCCAAGCAGGAAGGTTTGCCGCCCGAAGGAATCTTTGGGCCGCTCAAATTCATCCCTCTCGACCCGTCGGGACGGGCCTACCTCAGCATCGGCGGCGAAATTCGCGAGCGTTACGAGTTCACCGACGATCCCGCTTGGGGCGATGACCCCCAGGACGAGCGCGGGGTTTTTCTGCAGCGCTACATTTTGCACGGCGATCTGCACCTGGGGAAGAACATGCGACTTTTCGGCCAGCTTTTAAGCGCCCTGGAAAACGGCCGCGCCGGAGGGGGCAGCCCGGTCGACGAGAACAAGCTCACCGTTCAGAATGCCTTCGTTGACCTCGGCAACCCCGAACTTTTGGTCTTGCGGGGCGGCCGGCAGGAGGTGGTTCTCGGCTCGGAACGTCTGGTTTCCGCGCGGGAAGGGCCGAACGTGCGCCGAAAGTTCGACGGAGTCCGGGTACTGGGGAAGACGGCCGGCTGGCAATGGAGCCCGATGTGGCTGAAGCCGGCCGAGGACGACACCGGGATTCTGAACGACCAGACCGACGACAGCCGCACCCTCTGGGGACTTTATATCGTGGGAGCGCCGCTCATTCTGCCCGGGGGCTCCGTGGACCTCTATTACCTCGGTTTTCGGGACAAGGAGGCCGGGTACGAGCAGGGGGATGGGGTCGAAACCCGACACAGCGTGGGGTTGCGCTGGTGGGGCGAACAGCAGGGATGGGATTTCAACGCCGAGGGGATTTTCCAATGGGGCCGTTTCGGCAGGGGGGACATCCGTGCCTGGACTCTGGCATCCACCACCGGTTTCACCTGGCGTGACCTTCCCCTTCGCCCGCGCCTGGCCCTGAGCGCCAACATCGCCAGCGGCGATCGTGACCCCGGCGACCCGGACCTGGAGAGCTTCAATGCCCTATTCCCCCGCGGCAACTACTTCTCCGAACTGGCCTTGCTCGGACCGCGAAACTTCTTCAATGTCCACCCGTTTCTGACTCTGAACCTCCCCCATGACATCTCCCTGACCGGCGAGGTCAATTTTTACTGGCGGCAGAGTCGGAACGATGGGGTCTACGGCCCCAGCGGCAACCTGCTGCGTGCCGGCAGTGGCCATTCGGAACGGTACGTTGGTGCGGCCGCGTCTTTCAATTGCGAACGGCGGATCAATCGATGGCTTTCAACGACCCTGATCTACACCCATTTCTTCCCGGAAGCGTTCATCAAGGAGACCGGACGGTCCGAGGACATAGATTTCACCGAGTTTACTGTGATCTTTCTTTTTTGAGGATTGCTGAAGGGTCGTTGGCAGCCTTCAAGGTAGTCTGAAAGGGATTTCCTGGCCGATCCGAAAGGCCCCAACGCGCTCTCAGAGCGCGTAGTTCTTAATGGGGGGATGACTTGACTGGTCTGAAAACAGAGGCGTTGTAAGACCACCCATGGTGGACCCCTCTGTTGCCTCTGATAACTCCAGATGCAACTTATCGGGCATACCCTTGTAAGTCCTTGGAGAGAGGAACCTCTGCTGCGACGCCAGGTCTAACTTCCTGATTTCGTCATTGACATCTCGGTAGGAGATGGGTAGATTATCGCTAATTAAAGGGGAGTAGCATCCGGAACCTACCGGCCCGCGCTTCGTCAATACGGTGGCCTCGCCACCCGGACGCGGGAGCTGCGACGTAAAGTCGAGCCTTGCAAGACCTTTGTCCATGCATTCAACCATGCATCGGGTAAAGGTCTTTTCTTTTACCCGATGCGCAAATTAAACGCGGAGGTAAAAGAAATGAACCTGCTCAAGATCACCTTCCTTCTCACCTGTCTGACCCTCCTTCTCGTCGCCATGGGCAGCGCCATTGGCGGCCAGTCCGGCATGCTCATCGCATTCGGTCTGGCGTGCGGCATGAACTTCTTCTCCTACTGGTATTCGGACAAGATCATCCTCAAGATGTACAAGGCCCGGGAAGTCTCCGAAACAGAGAATCCCTCTTTTTACGGGATGGTCCGACGCCTCGCCCTGCAGGCGAACATGCCCATGCCCAAGGTCTACATCATCCCCTCGGAAGGTCCAAACGCATTCGCCACGGGACGCAAC
>NZ_KI421426.1:92807-110341 GCF_000472285.1 Desulfuromonas sp. TF | reverse complement strand
CGCGGCGAGGACGAGGAAGGGGGAGGAGGCCTTCTCGGCGGCTTGGCCCTTGCGATCATCGCTCCCATGGCGGCCATGTTGATTCAGATGGCCATCTCCCGGTCCCGCGAATATCACGCCGATGCCTCCGGAGCGAGAATCTGCGGCAATCCCCTGGCTCTGGCCGGCGCGCTGCGCAAGCTGCAGCAGGCCGCGACGATGATGCCGATGCAGGAGGCGACCCCGGCCACCTCGCACCTCTTCATCGTCAATCCCCTGGTCGGCGCATCGATGTTGAAGCTCTTCTCCACGCATCCCCCGATGGATGAGCGGATTGCCCGCCTGGAGGCGATGGCCCTGTCCAGGGGATAAGTGCCTGACCAAGACGACCGTGGGTCCGAGTGGCCACACGATTTCATCGGAGAAAGATTGACATGACAGCCGCTTTTCTTGCCATTACCTTCGGTCTGGCGCTCCTGGTCTGGAGTGCCGACCGGTTCGTGGAAGGCTCAGCCTCCACCGCCCGCCACTTCGGAATGCCGCCTCTTCTGATAGGAATGGTGATTGTCGGCTTCGGAACCTCCGCCCCGGAAATGGTGGTTTCCGCCATCTCGGCCATGCAGGGGAACCCCGGCATCGCCCTTGGCAACGCCTACGGCTCGAACATCACCAATATCGCACTTATCCTCGGGGTGACGGCACTGCTCAGCCCCATCGTCGTGCATTCACAGGTCTTGCGCAAGGAGTTGCCGATTCTCGCCGGCATAACGGCCTTGGCCGCCTGGCAGATTTATGACGGCGAAATTACCCGCATCGATGCCCTTGTGCTGCTGGGAGTGTTCGCCGGCCTTATGGGCTGGACCATTTGGCAGGGCATGCAGAAAAGACCCGATGTTCTGGGCAGTGAAATGGAACAGGAACTGGATGTCCGCGCCATGCCGCTGCGCCGGGCGGTTGCCTGGCTCGTGGTCGGCCTGATCCTTTTGATTGCCAGTTCCCGCATTCTCGTCTGGGGAGCAGTGACTGTCGCTCATGGTTTCGGCGTCAGTGATCTGATTATCGGTCTGACCGTCGTCGCGGTAGGAACGTCGCTGCCGGAGCTGGCCTCGTCAGTCATCGCCGCCCGCAAGGGGGAACATGACATCGCCCTTGGGAACATCCTTGGATCTAATCTTTTCAACACACTGGCGGTGGTGGGCATCGCTGGGGCGATTCACCCCTTGACGGTGGGGCCGGAAGTTTTCTCCCGGGACATCATGGTCATGGCCGCGCTGACCGTTTCGCTTTTCATCATCGGTTACGGCTTCCGGGGAGCCGGCCGCATCAACCGTTTCGAGGGCACGGCCTTGCTGGCCTGCTACATCGGGTACACCGCTTATCTGGTAAGCAGTATCTTCGCCCCGTGACTTCGGCCCATGGGAGCCGTCCTCTTACGAATCAGAAGCCTGGCGAAATCTCGACGGACATCGCCTCGTGCAAGTTGACCGTGTGATTTTTGATCCGGTGCAAGGAAACCGCCATGTCACTGAAAGTCAGGGCCGCCAAGGCTCCGCAGGAGCCTGACTTCATCCGGTCAAGGTGGGCATTGCGGGTCGTCTCGGCCAATTCATTCAGTCGGCTGGCCGCATCCTTAATCTCGCGCGGATCACTGGTATCTTCATTGCTGAAATCCTTGCAGACCAGGATAAAAAAAGCGAAGACCTCATGGTGGAAATGGATCAGATCCTTCCAGGCATCCTCGCTGAAATCCTGTTCCTGCTTAGCGAGTCGTCGCATGTGCGAACAGATCGAGGCGGCGTAGTCGGCGATAGATTCAAGTTCGTCGGCGGCGCGCACATAGGCATAGGCCCGGTCTGATTGTTCTTTGCTGGATTGCCCGGCCTGCATCAGGGCAACGGTAAAGGTCGTGATCTCGTGCTGCATGATATCCGTCTGCTCTTCAATTGCTTTCACCTTCTGCAGGAAACGGTCGCGCCCTTTCAGGTCACGGTGCAGCAAGCTGCCGACATGGCGCAGGGCCTTGTGAACACTCTCCTGCATCCGTTTGAGTTCCTCCAGGACCATCGAAATGCCCATGGCCACCGGCATGCTGCCAGGCGGACCGATATACCTGAATGGGCCTTTTTTGCCTCCTCCCGTTTCCGGCACGATGCGGATGACGAATTTCTCCAGTTGACCGAGAAACGGCAACATGACCAGTGTGGCGGTGACGTTGAACAAGCTATGTGCCAGGGCGATGTGCGCCGCAATGTAGGGGCGGTTTCCTTTGCTATTCACGAAATCCGCGGCTCCGGGAACAATCTGCTCGACCAGGCTGACGTAGGGCGAGAAGACGGTAATGAGAATCAGCACCCCCAGGACATTGAACATACTGTGGGCCATCGCCGAACGCCGGGCATTAACGGTGCTGCCGATAGCGGCGAACTGGGCAGTAATGGTCGTCCCGATATTCTCGCCCATGACCAGGGCGATGGCCGTGTACAGAGGAATGGCGCCAGTCACCGCAAGGGCAATGGTGATTCCCAGCATCGCCGAACTGCTCTGAACGACCATGGTCATCAGGCAACCGATGGCTACGCATCCGAGGAGACTCAGCAGCGACTTGGCATCGAGGATCAACATCAGGTTCATAAAGCCTTCGTGGGTGCGCAGCGGTGTGAACGCGCCACTCATGATCTCCAGGCCGAAGAAGATCATGCCCAGTGCGACCAGAACCTTGGAGGTCGCCGAAATCCGCTCATTTTTTGAAAAGAGCATCGGGAAAATTCCGAGGGCGATCAGCAGCAGTCCGTACTTGCCGATATTGACCGCGAGAATCCAGCCGGTAATGGTGGTGCCGATATTGGCGCCCAGAATCACGCCAATCGCCTGGCTCAGTTGCATCAGGCCGGCGTTGGTCAGACCGACGACCATGACCGTGGTGATCGACGAAGACTGAACGAAGGCGGTCACGGTCAGGCCGACCAGCACCGCCAGAAAGCGGTTGGTGGTCAGGGAAGAAATCGCTTTTCGGATCAGGCCTCCTGAAAGCATCTGCAGACTGTCGGAAAGGAACTTCATCCCGAGGATAAAAATCCCGAGTCCGCCAACGACGGTGTAGCCCATCTTAAAAGGTTCAATCATTTTTTTGGTGCCTCGAAAAAGGGATTGTGACGGTGATGAAAATATAAAGACGCACCGAACCTCAGTCCGGAAGGGCCCAGACTGTGAATCAACCTCGAATTGGTGGATGAGAGAGCGGTCAGGAAGGAAAGAGGCGGAGAGTTGCGCCGGCGGGCAAAGATAGTTTTCATTTTCTTGCGGTCCACACGCCTTCGTTGGAGGAAGCAAACGCACCCGGACAAGCAGCTCCGAAATAAATACACCAACCCCGCACGAAAAGTCCATCTCTTGATTCGGCTCGGCGGATTCTATTCTTGTTCACCGAGAAGAGTTTATTCTTCCCCCTCCCCTTTCCGCCCTTCAGCCCTTTCGATACGCTGAAGCCGGTTCAGCATCTCCTTGAAGGAGATGTCGTGCTCGGGAGCGAGGATGTCGATCTTCGGCGGCAGCAGCCCCCCGTAGACCAGGTGGCGTTCCGAACCCTCCCTGGCGGTCCCCCGCAGGACGAACACGTCCTGGTCGAGGATGCACCAGATCCCGATCTTCCGGTAGCGGTAAAAATCGATAAAACGAAAGATGCCCTTGGAAAGGGCGGCCGAAAGCCCTCCCTGGCTGATGAGGGTCAGGTTTTCCAGTGCCTTCACGCTGATGTTGCGGGTGCCCTTTTCCCGGGTTTCCAGCACCGCCTCGAACCGCGAGGGCGTGAAACGGAACAGTCTCAGGTCATGGATGAAGCCGTCGGCGATTCCGTTGATTGCACCGAAGGAGAAGGTCCGCGTGAGCTGGAAAAGATCGATCCCGCCGAAGTCCACGTTGCCTAACAGGAGAGGATAGGCTGAAAAAGGTGACTCCAGCCGGATCCTGGATATCAGGATGATGCCGTCGAACACCTCGATGACCATGTTTCCATCCGAGGAGAGGGTATCGCCGGCGTAGGCGATTCTGCCGAGTTCGGCATCGAGGCTTCCCCTCATCTCAATCCATCCGAGTTCTCCCGTCAACGCCTCCAGGTCGATATCCCGGATGTCGATTTTCGCGGCGAATTCCGGCCCGTCCTTTCCCCGGCTGAAAGACGCCCCCTCGATTTCCAACAGCCCTTTCGCCACCCGGAAGGACGTCGGTCCGGGAATTTCGATGCGGTTCGGAGAAGAAGCAACTTCCAGGGAATTTTTTTCCATATGCGCCGGGCCGATGGATAACGCAGAGAAGGAGAGCGTTCCCGTCGTTTTTTTCCCCGAGACTCCAGGGGGCCGGCTCCCGGAGAAGATGTCGAAGGGAACCGATCCTTCAAGGCCCCGGGCATCCAGAAATCCCCGTTTGAGATCCAGCCCCGCGGGAAAAGCGGTCCCGCGCACATGCCAACCCTCAGGAGCGGCATCCAGGTCGAATTCCGTCTCCACCGCGCCTGAGAGATGAAGGTCCTTTGCCGCGGCAAACCTCTCCCGCAGGGCGGGAAGGAAGCGCTCGGAAAAATCGTCTCCGAGCCGCTCCATCCGTAGTCTGCCCCGGCTTCGGATCGTCGTCGGAGCGATCCGTCCTCCCAAGCTCAGGCTTCCGATTTTCTCCACGGCGAAGGACAGATTCTCCACCCGAAGGAGCGCGGCGGCGGGTTCACAGGTGCCGCGAAGCGACCATCTCCCCGGCAGGTCCGACAGCTCCGCATAAAAGGTTCCGTACAGGACCTCCTTCATCGAAACGGCGCCGGAAAGGTCCAGGTCGATCGAATCGGCGGCGCCGGTTCCCGAGACGGTCCCCGACGCCTGCAGCCTCCCCCCGGTGAAGCCCGAGTCGCCCCTGGGGGAGAGATAGTCCACCTTCTCCGCCGCCAAGGCGTCGAGGCGCAGGAGCCACTTCCCCCCTCTCCATTCGCCCGAGCCCGAAGCGGACAGTTCGCCCGTCGGCATGCCTTCACCCGCCAGGCGCGAGGCCGCCCTGAGGCGCGTAAACCGGGTGGATTCTCCCCCCGGGTGAAATCGTCCGGAAAGACGGACCTGTTCCAGCGCGCCTTTGGGCAGGGGAATCCTTCCGGCACGGATTTCAACCGATCCGGTCCACTGTTTTCCATCCGGGAGAAGACGAAGTTCCGCCCTCACCTTCTCCATGCCGGCGGGGATCGCCCGACGATAGCCGGAGCCCAGGACCGGGTGGAGAGCCCGACCGGAAAAAGGCAGGATGGCGAGCGCGATCTCTCCATCCGCCGCCCGTGCTTCGGCAATCGCTCTTCCGTCCATCCGCACCCCGGCTTCTCCCGACCACGAATCTTCATCCTTCTGCAGGGCCAGTTGGCCGCTCAGGGAAGAGAGGTCCAGGAGGGTGTCGGGACGCTCTTCCCCAGGCATTCCTTCGAAACTTCCCTCGAAACGAAAGCCGAGCTCAGACGTGCTGAAATCTCCCATGACGATCAGTCCCCCGGAGATCGGGGGGCGGCTGCCGCCGGTGAGCTGAACAACGAATGCTCCCGGATCGGGAATCCGCAGCCGCAGATCTCCCTCCAGACCTTCGTTCGAGAACTCCCCCCGGATCTCCCCCGCTCCCTCCTCCGACAGTGTGAAGCGGCCCTCGAACTCCCATCCGTTCTCTTTCTTCGCCAGCATCCAGGAGGTCTTCTCCAGGGAGATCGCCCAGTCGCCCCTCTGGAAGAGCCCGCCATCTAATTCGCCCTGTAGCCGAAGCATCCCCGTTGCCCAACCGAAATCGACGCCGGGAGAAAAAAGGGTGAAACGATCGCCGGGGGGGAGCGGAAACTCCTTCCGCAGGGCAGTGAAGATCGCCTCGATCTGCTCGCTCTCCAGGCGATCGAGGCGCAGGGCTCCCTTTGCGGAGCCCTCCCCCCCGGAGGGGAGGTGAAGGATAAGGGGAGAGAGCAGGAGGGGGTTCTCCTGCCAGTGAAATTCCTCCAGGGTCAGGGTAAGTCCATCCCTCCACAGAAGGCCCCCGGCCAGGAGGAGCGGGTTCTCTTTTCCCTCGTCGACAAAAGCGGTCAGCTGAAAATCGATGGGTTCGCTTCCGCTGGTCCGGATCTCGATTCCATGCAATACGATCGGCCCGTCCGGTGTCCGTATCCGGATTCCTCCATCCCTGACTGTTATCTCCTCGGCTTCCAGGGGCGGCTGCTCCGGATAAGAGGGTCGGCCCCCTTCCCCCGTGGGCGCCAGGGAAAGGTCGGGCCTGACGAGGGTCACGCTCTCCAGGCGCCGATCGAGCAGGCCCGCCAGGGTGAAACCGATCCTGCCCTCGGGAATGACGGCGGAAAGGCTGCCATCCGCGCGATGCGCCGAAAAACCGGTGAGAAGCACCCCCCCCTCCGCCGGAGCAAGCCGCTCGATCCGGACCTCGGCGTTGAGGGCCGATCCGGCTATCTGCTCCAGACCGGGGCGCACGAGGTGCTGAAGGATCTCCGGGCGGAACATCCATGCCGCGCCCGCCGCGATCGCCAGTGCCATCGCCAGGACCATCAGGATTGGGATTTTCCAAGTGTGCTTCATCGGCCCTGGACGCGATCAGAATGAATAAATAGGGAGGATTTTCATCGGGGCTCTCAGCGGCCCGGATGCGGAGGGTTTCTCCTTTTGTTAAGTGTAATCCACAGGTTGTTTCTTACAATGGCTGGAGGGGTATAGGGGATGCAGTTATGGCAATGTCGAAGGAATTTGGCAGAGGGCACACCCCGATCCGTTCAGAATGAAGATCGCAAAGGTGAAAAAGGGTTGGGATCATGCGTGCCGGCATATGGAGGAAAAGTTACGCGGATTTTTCCGAGGACTTTAAGTCCGAAAGGTTCTTGTCGACTGCCGAGAAGAGCTCCTTCATCTGAACGGGCTTAACCAGGACATGGTCCATCCCCGACGACAGGCATTCCTCCCTGACTTCGCGACGTTTGTGGGCGGTCAGGCCGATGATGCCGATGTGCCCGCGACCTTCCGCTTCCCGCTTGCGGATTGCTCGGGTCGCCTCCAGACCGTTCATTTCGGGCATCTGCAAGTCCATGAGGATGAGATCAAATCCCCCTTGCTCCCATTTCTCCAGGGCCTCTCGCCCTGACTCGGCAGTTTCCGTCCGATAGCCGTGCTGTGCCAGCATCATTGTGATCAACTCCCGGATCATGGGATCGTCTTCAGCCAGAAGGATTCGTGCAGCGCGGTGTTCCCTGCCGGAGCCTTCCGGCAGGGTTTCGTCCCGTAAAGATCGTTCCTGTTCACTGGTCTTCAGCGGGATGGTGATCGTGAAGACGCTTCCCTCTCCCTTTCGGCTCTGAATGGAGATCACTCCGCCCATAAGTTCAACCAGCCCCTTGGAGATGGCCAGCCCCAGTCCGGCCCCCCCATACTTGCGGGTGAAGGAGCTGTCCGCCTGGCTGAAACTCTGGAAGATCAGTTCCCTTTTTTCCTCCGGTATGCCGATGCCTGTGTCGGCTACCGAGAACTCCAGGGAGTCGCCAAGGGCAGCCACGGAGATGCGGATTTCCCCCTTTTGGGTAAATTTGACGGCATTGCCGATCAAATTGATCAGCACCTGCCCGAGCCTGTCGGAATCACCGATCACGATTCGGGGTACATCCGGCGCGATGTCCATTTCAAGCCTGAGGTTTTTCTCCCGGGCGGGGAAAGCAAACATCTCCACTGCGTCCTGCACACAGCCCCGCACATCGAAGGGCTCTTCTCTAAGCTCGACCCGCCGCGCCTCGATCCTGGACAAATCGAGGATTTCGTCGATGAGGACACGCAGGCGACCGGCTGATTTTTCGGCCATTTCCAGCATGCGACGACGCTCGGGGGTTTTTTCGGTCAGCAGAAGGTGTTCGATAGCCGCCATGAAGACCGTCATGGGGGTGCGGATCTCATGGCTCATGTTGGCCAGGAACTCGCTCTTGGCGCGGCTGGCCTCTTCAGCAACCTGCTTTGCCGCCTTGAGTTCCTCCCCGACCTGGCGCTCTTCGGTGATATCGGTGTTGGTGCCGAACCAGCGAAGGACTCTTCCACCTTCATCCTTGATCGGAATCGCCCGGGATAGAAACCACCTGTATGTGCCGTCCGTGCCGCGCAGGGGGAAAGTGTCCTCCCAAACGTCCCCTGTCTCGAAGCAATGACTGATCTTCTCGACCACGCCCTGAATGTGGTCGGGATGGAGAACCTTTCGCCAGCCCCAGCCTTTCATCTGCTCCAGGTCCGTCCCTGTATAATCGTACCAGCGCTTGTTGTACCAGAAGATCCCGCCGGTCTCATCGGCCATCCATGCGAACTGGGAAATGTTGTCGGCGAGGGTGCGAAACATCTCCTCGCTCTGGCGCAATGCTTCGGCTCTGCTGAGGAGGTCGACCGCCATCTCCGTCACCGTAGAGCGAAGGCGGCGCACGACATCCGGGGCTCTCGGGTCGCCCCGCCCTTCGATCTGCCCGGAGCCCATCGCCCTGGCATCCTGCTCCAGGCGAAGAATCGGACTTGCGATGCTTCTGGCCAGAAACCAGGCGAGCAGGAAAGCTGCCGAAGCGATCAGAGAGGCCAGGATGGAGTCGTTAATCAGCCGATTGCGCTCGGAGGCCAGGGCGACTTCCACCGGCCGGCCGGCCCCTGCCACCCAACCTATATCGGAGATCGGCACCCGGGCACAGAACGTTTCACTGGAAGAAATATCCAGGTGTGAGATGCCGGTCTGCTCCGCTCGCTTTTCGAGAGCGGCCCTCAGCAGTTGATCGCTTTGCCGCCATTGCATGCGATCCTCCCAGGAAAGCTCTGCTCCCGGGCTGCGATAGACGATGGTCCCCTGGCTGTCAAAGATGGAATAGGCGCCTTCGGAGGGACGCCGGTGCAATAGAGCCGCCGACCCAAGGTTCGCCGGATCGATCGCAGCCACGACCGCGCCGAGGAGCATACCGATGGAGCCGCGGATCGATGTGGCGACCACAAAGGTAGGTGCCGGGGTAACCATTCCCGCGCGGGTCAGATCCCCGAGAGTCCAGGACCAACCGGTCTGGAGTTTTTCGAAATAAGAATGCCCCGACCAATCCTGCCCGACAAGCCCCCTCTCACTGGAGGCAAGGACAATCCCCTGCGGACTGACCCAGCTCATATTGCGAACCGAAGGGGTGCGGTCCGAATAGTAGGTGAGAAGGCGGTCGGCATTGGCTTGTGTATACGGTGAGAAGGTGAGGATGGCCTCCCCCACCGCGTAATTCTGGCTTCGGATATTGTCGATATAGGCTGCGAAGGTACTGGCAATCCCCTGGGCTACCTCAAGTTCCGTCTGAAGGGCCTCGGAACGTTGAGTTCCGTACCGCTCCAGGTATCCCCACCAGAGAAGGAGGAGCATGGGAAAGAGTGCAAGTGAAATAAGTAAGAAAAGACGCTGCCGTATACCCGCAGGCAGAAGGTAGGCAGCCCATTGTCGGATCATGTTGAATTCATCTTCTCTCAAACAGCGGGTGATCTTCCCTTAGAACGTTTGAAAACTTTGAATTAATTCTACTTCATTTTCTTAAAAATGCCCGTCTCACCGCGACGGTTCACCCTTTGCCGGGGAACCGACCTCCACGATTTGCCGGCAGCCCGTCTCCCGGGTCAGAGTGATGAGGACCAGGGACAGGACCGTCCAGGCAAGCATGAGGGAGAAGCCCAGGCGGAAGGCTTCCAGGCCGTAAACCCTGCCACCGGCCGACATCGCCCCATCCCACTTCCGGTCGAGCATCCAGCCGACGGCCGGCTGAAGCAGCATCGGACCCATCATCGAGCCCATGTTGCACACCCCGGCCGCCGTCCCCGCCAGCGCCAGAGGGACTGACTCCTTGGCGAAGGCGAAACCGATAATCATGCAGCCGGCGGCGAAGCCGATCACGATAAGCAGAGAGATCAGCAGGGGAAGCGGCAGTCCCGGCACGAGGATGATGAGCCCCCAGCCGACGGCCGAGATCGCGCAGCCGGCCACGTACAACGGCTTGCGCCGGCCGATCCGGTCCGAGAGACCGCCGAAAACCGGTCCGCCCACCGCCCAGGCCAGCAGTTGGGCTGAACAGAGAGCCGCCGCCTGGGGGGAAGTCAGACCGTAATGGGTGGTCAGGAAGGGCACTCCCCAGAGGCCGGCGAAGGCAAGGACGCTGCCGGCGACGGCGCCGGGAGTGAGTAGAAGCAGCCAGGTGTTGCGGTAGCCGAAGACCTTGCGGAGTCCGGCCATGATGCCGGAGCGGGGCGCTCCCGCAGAAACCTCGGAAGCGTAGCTGGCATAGCCCCGCTCCCGCGGATCGTCCCTGACGATGATCCAGATCAGGGCGGCTACGGCAAAAGGGAGAATGCTGGAAGCCAGCATGACAGGACGCCAGCCGAAGGTGTCCACCATCAGGCGCAGCGGTGTGCCGGCGAAAACCGCTCCGAGAATGCCGAGAAAGAGGGCCATTCCGGAGGCCAGGGCGAACTGCCTCGGCGCCATCCAGTGGCTGGAGAGCTTCATCATGGCGACGAAGGCGACCGCCACCGAGCCGCCGATGAACAGGCGTCCTGCGCAGGCCCAGACCATCCCGTCGGCGAGAGCGAAGCTGAGACTGCCGATGCCGGCCACAAGAGCGCCAACGGTCAGCAGCCGCCGCGGGCCCCAGCTGTCGGCGAGCAGCCCGGTGGGAATCTGCATGGCCACGTAGCTGTAGAAATAGAAAGCCGAAAGATTGCCCAGGGCGGCGGCCGTCAGGTTGAAATCATTCATCAGCTCCGCGGTCATGACGCCGGGAGCGACCCGCTGAAAAAAGCCGATGATGTACAAGGCGGCGCCGAGGCCCCAAACGGTCCAGGCCAGACGCGCGGGGGGAAGTGTCGCTGAGCTCATAGGTTCTCGATCCTGGGGAGGGCGGATTAATTTCAATTGAAAGTATTAAAATTAGCCCCGGCTGTCAAACCATTTGAGATGGAGAAAACACTCAGGCCATGCTGATTCAATGTACCAGGGTTAAATCCCTTGACGAATCATTCAGCTATGGCAGAATGAAATCAGAATTTAAGTTTCATTGAATAAAAAGAAAATTCTCCGACAAGAGCAAACCTGGAGAAATTCAGGGACGCAAAGCTGCGGGTCCTCGCTTTACCCTGGAGGTAAAGACGGATAGCCGGGTGGCCGAAGAGAAGGCAAAGCCTCAAGTAAATTGGGGTTTTGAGACGCCGATCTTCCGCCCGGAGATTGGCGTTTTTGCATTAGAGAGCGAATACAAGCCCGTCCCTTTCGAGGTTCCTCATATGAAAACCTCTATTCTGATCATCGACGATTCAAAAAGGATGCGTCGGCAGGTCGCCGACATCCTGCGACATGCAGCTCTTTTCAAGTTCTTCTTTGAAGCCGGTGACGGGATCGAAGGTTTCAAAATGGCCCTCGATAAAAAACCCGATATTATTCTCTGCGACATCGAAATGCCGGGAATGGACGGTTTTAAATTTTTGCGCATGTTGAGCACCCAGGAGGACTTGCAGGACATCCCGGTCATCATCGTCACCGGACATGAAGAGACGGGTGCCAAGGTTCGCGGCCTCGAGCTCGGAGCCAGCGATTATGTCACCAAACCCTTCGACTCTGGTGAACTTCTGGCACGGATCAAGGTCCAACTGAAAATCAAGTCTCTCCAGGACAGACTCAAGGAAAGCAACCGGATGCTGCTCGAGCTGTCCCATACGGATCCCTTGACCGGTCTTCACAACCGTCGGCAGATGATGAAAGCCCTGGAAAGTGAAATGGATCGCAGCAACCGCTCCGGCGATCCACTTTCCCTGATTCTGATTGATTGCGATGATTTCAAGAAAATAAATGATACCTATGGTCATCAGGCGGGAGATGAAGTACTGATGAAACTGGGCGAAACATTTAAAAGGCATCTGCGACACTACGATGCGGTAGCCCGTCTCGGAGGTGATGAATTCGCCTTGATATTGCCGGCTACCGACATCCCGGAAGCGGTCGGGATCGCCGAGCGGATACGCCAGGAGGTGGAGCAGATGACGGTCGATGCCGATCTGGCCGATTTGCGGGTGACCATCAGTCTCGGTGTCGCCAGACATCCTCAAATACAGGTGCAAATCCCCGACGATCTGATCCGGGCAGCCGATTACGCCCTCTACAACGCCAAGCGGCAAGGACGCAACCAGGTCAGGGTGAGCGATCAATAGAGACGCCCGTCATCCAGCATCGTTTTTTTCACCAGACGAAAAGAGCCCCCCGGAAAAACCGGGGGGCTCTTTTCGTTATGCAAGGATCAGGGAGCGGCTTACATCATGCCGCCCATGCCCCCCATCCCTCCCATGCCGCCGGGCATGGCGGGCATGGCTTCTTCGCTCTTGGGAGCCTCGGCGATGCAGGCCTCGGTGGTCAGCATCAGGCCCGAAATAGAAGCGGCGTTCTGCAGGGCACTGCGGGTGACCTTGGTGGGATCGATGATCCCGGCCTCCAGCATATCGCAGTATACATCGGCAGCAGCATCGAATCCGAAGCTGCCTGTTTCGCTGATGACCCTGTTGACCACGATGGAGCCTTCGGCTCCGGCGTTGGCGGCGATCTGACGCAGCGGCTCCTCAAGGGCCCGCCTGACGATCTTGACGCCGAACTCCTGCTCACCGGGAGCCTCTACTTTTTCCAGAGCGGCGATGCAGCGCAGCAGGGCGACCCCGCCTCCAGGGACGATGCCTTCTTCAACGGCGGCGCGGGTGGCGTGCAGGGCGTCCTCGACGCGAGCCTTCTTCTCCTTCATCTCGGTCTCGGTGGCGGCGCCGACCTTGACCACGGCAACCCCGCCGACCAGCTTGGCCAGGCGCTCCTGGAGCTTCTCGCGATCGTAGTCGCTGGAGGTTTCCTCGATCTGGGCGCGGATCACTTTGACCCGGCTCTGGATGTCGACTTCGCTGCCGGCGCCGTCGATGATCGTGGTGTTGTCCTTGTCAATGACGATGCGCTTTGCGGTGCCGAGCATGTCGAGAGTGGCGTTCTCCAGCTTGAAGCCGATCTCCTCGGAAATCACCTTGCCGCCGGTCAGTACCGCGATGTCCTCGAGCATGGCTTTGCGGCGGTCGCCGAAGCCGGGAGCCTTGACGGCGGCGATGTTGAGAGTGCCGCGCAGCTTGTTGACCACCAGGGTGGCCAGGGCTTCGCCCTCCACGTCCTCGGCGATGATCAGCAGGGGGCGTCCCTGCTTGGCTACCGGCTCGAGGACCGGCAGAAGATCGCGCATGTTGCTGATCTTCTTGTCATGGATGAGGATCAGGGCGTCCTCGAGAACGGACTCCATGCGCTCGGGATCGGTGACAAAATAGGGGGAGAGATAGCCGCGGTCGAACTGCATCCCTTCGACGGTCTCGAGGGTGGTCTCCATCGACTTGGCCTCTTCGACGGTGATGACCCCTTCCTTGCCGACCTTCTCCATGGCCTTGGCGAGAATGTCGCCGATGGTGGCGTCGCTGTTGGCGGAGATGGTGCCGACCTGGGCGATTTCCTTGTGGTCCTTGACCGGCTTGGAGAGTTCCTTGAGGGCGGCGACGGCCGCGGTCACGGCCTTGTCGATGCCGCGCTTGATTTCCATGGGATTGTGGCCGGCGGTGACCAGCTTGACGCCTTCGCGGTAGATGGCCTGGGCCAGCACGGTGGCGGTGGTGGTGCCGTCACCGGCGACATCGGAGGTCTTGGAGGCGACTTCCTTGACCAGTTGGGCGCCCATGTTCTCGAACTTGTTCTCGAGTTCGATCTCCTTGGCGACGGTCACGCCGTCCTTGGTGATCAGGGGAGCGCCGTAAGACTTTTCGATGACCACGTTGCGGCCTTTGGGACCGAGGGTGGCTTTGACGGCTTCGGCCAGGATGTTTACGCCGGACAGGATCTGGTTGCGGGCGTCCTGTCCGAATTTGATTTCTTTAGCTGCCATGTCTGTGAATCCTCCTTATCGTTAAAATGGAGATCTGCTTATTCGACTACGCCGAGAACGTCGTCCTCGCGCATCATCAGGAACTCTTTCCCTTCGATCTTGATCTCGTTGCCGGCATACTTGCCGAACAGAATCTTGTCGCCCACCTTGACGTCCAGAGCCAGGACCTTGCCGTCCTCGGTCATCTTCCCCTTGCCGACGGCGACGATCTTGCCCTGCTGGGGTTTTTCCTTGGCGGTGTCGGGAATGATGAGGCCCCCGGCGGTCTTGGTCTCCTCTTCGAGCCTTTCGACGATGATACGGTCATGCAGCGGTCTGATGTTCATGATGAATTCTCCTTTCCTGTATGAGAATGAAAAACGGGAGATACTCCCTTTTGGTCCGGGTCAGAAAATAAAAAAGACGCTCGATTCTGAATCAGTTGAACGAATCAAGCCCCTTTGGCACCTTTAGCACTCCTCACACGAGAGTGCTAACAACAGGGGTAAATATAATCAGCTTATTTTGAATGTCAAGGGCAATCTGAAGATTTTTTTGCCGGGCGGGATCGGGATCAGTAAACGGTCAGAAAGTCAACAAGGGGGAAGCGGGAGTCGGGCGAAATCCGCGGTCATTTTAGATCGTTCTGCCTACCATCTGCGCTTTTCCATTTCTTCCCGGAAATATTTGTCGTACAGGATCTGCCATTCCCGGCTGCCGACGATTTTTTTCTGGGCGGACAGCTTGTTCCGAATCAGGGTGTCTACCTGATCGTCCACCGAGAGCAGACGGATCAGCGCTTCTTTTGCGGCTCGCAGGGCCTCGGCTTCGTCCGGGAAATCGACCAGATCATCTTTCCACAAGCCGTCCAGGATCAGATGGGAAAGATGAGAAATGCGCTGCTCAGACAGTTTCACAGGGGTATTCCCCTCTCTTCGGCCAGTTTCTTCTTTATCATCAGGAAAAGTTTCTGGCGATCGATATCGGCCGGCGCATTCCGGAGCTGACTCTCCATCAGCTCAAGGACCTCTTTATCCAGTTCCTGCTCTTTCGTCATTTCGGCCCGGATGATCTCTTCAATGCGGGCCAGAACCACCCCCCGGCCGGCCTTCAGGGTCCCTCCTCCCCGATCGACAAGCGCGGACAGAAGATGATCGGCCATGCGACGAATCTGCAGATCGGTGAAACGCATGGGCAACTCCCGGGAAAGCCGAAGCGTTAAAAGGTCCCTGCATCCTAGCTTCGGACAGGGGCGTTGTCAACGCGGTAATTCTTGACAGCCGGCGGGCCGCTGTGCTAATCAAGCTTCCTTGGTCCTTCGCCGTTGGCCGCTGTCATTGACCAATGAAGCATGACTTCCGACAAGGAGATCTGAATGAATAAGAAGCTCTACATTCCCGGTCCCGTCGAAGTTTCCCTCGACGTCATGGAGGCCATGACCGCACCCATGGTCGGCCACCGGATGAAAGAGTATGCCGAAGTGCATGAGCGCGTGACCGCCGGCCTCAAGACCCTTCTCAATACGGAGGATCCGGTTTTCCTCTCCACCTCCAGCGCCTTCGGCGTCATGGAGGGAGCGGTGCGGAATCTGGTGCGGAAACGCTGCGCCACCTTCGGCAACGGCGCCTTCAGCACCAAATGGCATGACGTCACGGTGCGCTGCGGCCTCGAAGCGGATCTCTTCACCGCCGAATGGGGCCGCCCGATCACCCCCGAGATGGTCGACGAGGCCTTGTCCACCGGCAAGTACGACGCCATGACCGTGGTTCACAACGAGACCTCCACGGGGGTCATGTCGCCGCTCGAAGAGATCGCCGGGGTGATGAAGAGATACCCGGACGTCTCCTTCATCGTCGATACCGTCTCCTCCATGAGCGCCGTCCCCATCGACGTCTCCGCACTGAAAATCGACGTCTGTCTGGCGGGAGTGCAGAAAGCCTTCGGTCTGCCCCCGGGACTCGCCGTTTTCGCCGTCTCCCGCAGGGCCCTCGACAAGGCGAAGGGCACCCCCGGCCGAGGCTACTATTTCGATTTCGAGGAATTCGAGAAGAACGACCAGAAGAACAATACCCCGAGCACCCCCTGCCTCAGCCTGATTTTCGCCCTCGATCACCAATTGCGGAAATTCTTCGCGGAAGGGCTGGAGAACCGCTATGCCCGCCACCGGCGGATGGCTGAAATGACCCGGGATTGGGTACGGGCGCAGGGCTTCGGCCTGTTCGCCGCCGAAGGCTGTCGCTCGATGACCCTGACCTGCGGAAGGAACGACGACCGAACCGATCTGGAGAAGCTGAAGAAGCTCGCCGGCGCTCGCGGCTACGCCATCGACAACGGCTACGGCAAGATCAAGAACGCCACCTTCCGCATCCCTCACATGGCCGACATGACGATGGCCGACCTGATGGAGCTTTTCACGCTGCTGGAGGAACTGCTGCCGGAGGCCCGGGCCTAAAAAGCGGTCGCGGATCCCCTCAGGACTCTGACTTGCGGTTCTCGTCAGCCCCCGTTCCCGGTATAATGAAGCATGTTCCGAATCCGCCGCATTTACGATTATGTCCTGCCGATCAACCAGGCGGCAATCTCCCGTGTTCAGGATATCCTGCGGGCCCAGTTCTCCACCCTCTCCGAAAAGGATATCGCCAAGCTCCCCGAGCAGCTGCGCAATCCGCTCAAGTTCCGCTTCCGCTCCATCCTTTACGTCGCCGATGACCAGCGCGGCCGGGTCAAGGGCTTCGCCCTGCTGCTGCACGAGCCGGAACTGCGTTTCGGCTACCTGGAGTACATCTCGGCGGCGGCTAAGATGACCGGACGGGGCATCGGCGGCGCCCTTTACGAGCGGCTGCGTGAGGAGGCCCTCGAACTGGACGCCGTCGGGCTTTTCTTCGAATGCCTCCCTGATGATCCCGCCCTCTGCAAAGACCCGGAAACCCGCAGGCAGAACAGGGCCCGCCTGAAGTTTTACGAGAAGTACGGCGCCCGCCCCGTTGCCGGCACCGCCTACGAGGCCCCGGTCGAGCCGGGAGGTGACAACCCGCCTTATCTGGTCTTTGACGACTTGGGACAAGGCTGTCCCCTGCCTCGTGAAACCGCCAGGGCCATCGTCCGGGCGATCCTCGAACGAAAGTATGCACACCTCTGCCCCAAATCCTACATCGACATGGTGGTCAACTCATTCCGTGACGACCCGGTGCGGCTGCGGGAGTTCCGCTACCTCCGCCCGGAAGCTGTGGCACCGGTCCGGCGCCAGATCACGGTCGACCGCCGCATCCCCCTGGTGGTCAATGACCGGCATGATATCCACCACGTCAAGGAGCGGGGCTACGTCGAGGCGCCGGTGCGCATCGGCTCCATCCTGCGGGAGATCGAGCCGACCGGCCTCTTCGAGCCGGTGCCGATTCGCCACTTTTCGGAAAAACACATCCGGGCCGTGCACGAGGATCAATTCGTCGACTACCTCAAGGCGGTCTGCGCCCTTTGCCAGCCGGAAGAGGCGATTTATCCCTATGTCTTTCCCATCCGCAACCATGCCCGCCGCCCCAAGGAGCGGGCGGTACGCGCCGGCTACTACTGCATCGACACCTTCACCCCGCTCACCGCCAAC
>NZ_KI421426.1:85563-92707 GCF_000472285.1 Desulfuromonas sp. TF | reverse complement strand
ACGCCCTGGTCCTGCCGCCGGGGCACCACGCCGAGAGCCGGGTCTTCGGCGGCTTCTGCTACTTCAACGCGGCGGCGGTGGCGGCCCATTACCTGACCGCTTTCGGCCGGGTGGCGGTACTCGACATCGACTATCACCATGGCAACGGCACCCAGGAGATCTTCTATGAACGGGCCGACGTGCTGACCGTTTCGATCCACGGGCATCCCCGCTTCGCCTACCCCTACTTCAACGGCTTCAGGGACGAAAAGGGCACCGGGGACGGAGCCGGTTTCAATCTCAACCTCCCCGGCCCGGAAGAACTCGACGGCGCCGGTTACCGGCAGCTGCTCCAGAAGGCCCTGCGGAGGCTGCGCCGCTTCCGCCCCGATTTTCTCGTTCTCTCCCTCGGCCTTGATACCGCCATTGGGGACCCGACCGGTAGCTGGAGCCTGCTGGCTGAGGACTTCACCGAAAATGGCCGGCTGATCGGAAGGCTGCGGCTGCCGACGCTGGTGGTCCAGGAAGGGGGCTACGACACCCGGGTCCTCGGCAGCAACGCCCGGCACTTCTTCACCGGGCTGTGGGCGGGCGCATTCGGCAGCGACTGACGTCGGCTCACGGCTCCAGGACCGACGGAATCCACCGGAACCGGCTCGGGAAGAACCGCAACACCGCATAAAAAAAGGGAGCGCACTCCGCCGCTCCCCTTTCTCGCCTCTATCCGCGGCGATATGCTCAGAACCGCACCTGCACCCTGTAGGTCAGGATAGTCTCCCCTTCGGCCGGCACCGGGACCTCCCAGACCGCCGTGCCGGAAGCCTCGCGGGTATGCGGATGGCTTTCCGTCAGGACCTTCCAGTCTCCCGGCATCGGCTCCATGACCTTCACGGTCACGGACTCCTTCTTGGCATTCTTCAGCTCGATCCGGTAGGCGCTTTCAAAAACGTATTCATACGGGCCGTAATCCGCCTTTTTTTCAAAGACGGTCTGTTTCTTCGCGGCGGTCACGTCGAAGGCATCGCCGAGCTTGAGCCGGATATCCTCGTTCTTCGGAGTGTGGTCTATGCGGTCCTCCCCCACGAACTGGGCGCCTCCGGCCGAATCCTTTTTGTACACCCGCACGATCCCCTTGGGCAAGGGCATCCCCAGTCCGGCTTCCTCGCGGTTCTCGAATTCGACATACACCCCGACCTTCAGCTTCTGGCCCAGATCTCCATAACTGCTTCGGTAATAATAATCGCTCCCCTTGAGCAGGAATTCTTTCTTCACCGGGATCGCCGAGGCGTTCAGCAGGGCCACCTGTTTGGTCTGGTTCTCCCGTATGGTCGTCGGACGATCCAGCGTGTAGAGATGATATTCAAAAAGTGCCTCCTCGGCCATCCGCGGCGCTTCGGCCTTGACCATGGCCCTGGTTTCCATGACCCTGTAGTCCATCATGGCCTCCTCCGCCCGGTGCACGTCGCCCGCCACCAGCTGCATCCTGGCATCTCCGTAAGTGGCGCCGCTCTGGTTGGTGAGGGTCACCCAGCCGGAGAGATCGAGCTTATCGTCGGCTGGGGAGAGCTCGGCCACGTAGTCGGCCCGCCAGGAGAGGCCGCCGGTCAGATAGGAGAGTTCGAGCTGCTGCGGCTTGTCGGTGCCGCTGTTGAGGAGGGTCACCAGGGTGGGACGGTCGCGCAGGTTCTCCGGCACGTCGGGGTAGACGATCCGCCCCGGAATCCCCGTTTCGATCCGGTCGCCGATCCGGAGCACGACGCCGCCGTTGGCGGCCAGCACCCGGGCGTCCAGGGTCGTCTCGGCACCGGTCTGGGGATGGGACTTGATCACCTGCACGTTTTTGCCGACGTACTTTTCCAGAAGCTTTTGCGGAGTGAGGAGATCGAAATCGAAGTTCTGCTCGATGAGGAAGAAGTCTTCCGGATGGCTGAGGCTTCTCAGCAGGGCGGTCTCGGGACGGATACGGGCGCTCACCTCCCGGAAAGCGAGCCGGTTCTGGCCGCTGTCGAGTTTCACCCGCCTCTGATCCTTGACCAGGGCGAGGTCTTCATTGTAGATGGTGACCGCCACGCTCTGCTGGTCTTCCAGGGTGCTGCGCTTTTCCTCGGCAGCACCGACCCCAACCGGAACCAGCAGCAGAACACTCAGCAGGGTCACGACAATCCTCGCACTTTTCCTCGGCATAAACTCCTCCCTTGAAAAACAGGTGGCGCCTCCAGAGCACCGACTGCGGAGACAATGATTCAAGCATACCAAAACCTTGCCCTGTGCAGGCAAAGGTTCAAAACCCTGCACGCGGATAACATCTGATTAAAATCTGATAAATTCGGATAAAACGGTTTTAAAATCCGCCTTTATCAGATTTTATCTGCGTGCGATGGTTTTCCAGGGTTTGCCGATTGCATTCAGGCGGGCTCCAGCCCGGCGAACTTGAGGAGGAGCTTCTTCGGCCCGACGGTGCTGAAGTAGACGGTCACCTTCTGGTTGTCGCCGCTGCCTTCGAGGCGCCGCACCGTGCCGATGCCGAACTTGATGTGGCGTACCCGGCTGCCGATGTGCAGCCCCTCTTCGGCTTCGGCCACCATCCTGACCTCTTCCTCGAAGAAGTCCTCCGGCTCCCCTTCCAGGGGCGAGGGGGCGAGCTGTTCGAAAATCGACGCCAGATTGTGAACGGCCGGCTTGTGCAGGGCGGGCGCCGGCCCCCGGTCCAGTGCGGCGGCGGGGATCTCGGCGAGGAAACGGCTCGGCGGGTTGAACTGGTAATCGCCGTAGACCCGGCGGCGGCGGGCGTGGGAGAGATAGAGTTTCTCCATGGCCCGGGTCATCCCCACGTAGCACAGGCGGCGCTCCTCCTCCACCTCATCTCCCCCGTCGCCGGAGCGGGAATGGGGGAAGAGGCCCTCCTCCATCCCGGTCATGAAAACCACGGGAAACTCCAGCCCCTTGGCGGCGTGCAGGGTCATCAGGGTGACCCGGTCGAGGCTGGGATCGTAGGAGTCGAGGTCCGTGATCAGGGCGATCTGCTCCAGGTATTCCTGCAGGGACCCCTCGGAGCCGTAGTGTTCCTCCATGCCGGCCAGAAGTTGGTTCAGGTTCTCCATGCGCCCCTTGGCCTCCTCGGTGCGCTCCTCGCGCAGCATCGCCCCGTAGCCGCTCTCCTCGATGATCTCCGCGGTCAGCTGCGGGTAGGGAATGCGGTCGAGGCGCCCCCGGAAGCCGTCCATCATCGCGACGAAGCCGCCCACTTTGTTCGCGGCGGCGCCCCGGATCTCCCCACGCTCCAGCGCGATGAGGCAGGCGGCGAGGAATCCCCCGGCTTCCTCCTCGAACTCGGCGATCTTCCCCACCGTGGCGGCCCCGATTCCCCGGGGGGGAACATTGACGACGCGCCGGGCCGAGAGGGAATCGGCGGGGTTGGCGAGCACGCGCAGGTAGGCGAGGACGTCCTTGACCTCCATGCGGGTGTAGAACTTGACTCCGCCGAACATCACGTAGGGGAGGCCGCGGCTGCGCAGGGCCTCCTCCAGGGAGCGGGACTGGGCGTTGGTGCGGTAGAAGACGGCGATGTCCCGCAGGTGGCGCCCCCTCTCTCTGAGGCGGGCGATCTCTCCGGCGACGAAGCGGGCCTCTTCCTGGTCGTCCGGGAGGGGTTCGAGGGTGATCTTTTCCCCTTCGGGGTTGTCGGTCCACAGGGTCTTCCCCTTGCGGCCGATGTTCTTCGCCACCACCTCGCCGGCGGCTTCCAGGATGGTCCGGGTGGAGCGGTAGTTCTGTTCGAGGCGGATGACGGTGCAGCCCGGATAATCGCGCTCAAAGCCGAGGATGTTGCCGATCTCGGCTCCGCGCCAGGCGTAGATGGACTGGTCGTCGTCGCCGACCACGCAGAGGTTGCCGTATCCGCCGGCCAGAAGGTGGATCAGGCGGTACTGGACCTGGTTGGTGTCCTGGAACTCGTCGACCATGATGAAGCGGAAGCGCCGGCGGTACTTGTCGAGAACATCGGGGTGCTTCTCGAACAGGCGCAGGGCCAGAAGGAGGAGATCGCCGAAATCGAGAGCGTTGGCCTGCTTCAGCCTCTGCTGATAAAGCGCGTAAACCCGGGCGATCATCTCGGCATGATAATCGTCCCGGTCGATCTCCTCAGGGAAAAGCCCCTTGTTTTTGGCGCCGTCGATCGCCCAGGCCGCCGCCCGGGGCTTGAGGGACTTCTCCGGGATCTGCAGGTCCTTGAGGACTCCCTTGAGCAGCCGCTCCTGATCCTGGTCGTCATAGATGGTGAAATCGGAGGAATATCCCAGAGCCGCGATCTCGCGCCGCAGGATGCGCACGCAGGTGGCATGAAATGTGGCCACCCAGGGCAGCTCCGAATCCCCCAGCAGCCGCTCGAGGCGCCCCTTCATCTCGGCGGCGGCTTTATTGGTGAAGGTCACGGCCAGGATCTGCCAGGGCTCGACGCCCCCCTCCCGGATCAGAAAGGCGACCCGGTGTGTCAGAGTCCGGGTCTTGCCCGATCCCGCACCAGCCAACAGCAGCAGGGGTCCGTCGCCGTGCAGGACCGCCTTTCGCTGCATGGGATTGAGAGCGCTGACCAGATCACGCATCGGATTCCTCCTCCAGGGAGCGGGTCATCAGGGCCCTGTTGTAGGCCGAAACCATGTCCCGGCGGGAGACCAGTCCCACCAGCTTGCTCCCCCCTTCCCGGTCGACCACCGGCAGCTGTTCGATATTGCGGTAACCGATCTTTTTCATTGCCTGGTCAAGATCGTCTTCCTCGGTCACGGTAACGACATCGAGGGTCGCCAGCTCCTTGACCACGATCAGGTCCATCAGGTCCCTTTCGAACACCACCCCCATGAAATCCTGCACCGAAATGATCCCGGTCAGCTGCCCCCTGCGATTGACCAGGGGGAAATTAGTGTGCCGGGTGCTTGCGGTGAACTGGGCGAACTGTCCCAGAGTCATGTTCTCGGGGATCGACTCGGGATCGCGGGTCATCACTTCGCCCACCTTGAGGGATTTCATGATGTTGCGTTCCTTGCCGGCTTCGAGATTGATGCCGGCCCGGGAGAGTTCCACGGTGTCGAGGCTGTCCTTTTTGAAATGGCGGCTGATGGCGGTGCCGATCACGCAGGAGAGCATGATGGGAATGATGACCTGGTAGGAAGCGGTCATCTCGAAGAGCAGGAAGATGGCCGTCATGGGGGCATGGGTCGCCGCCGAGAGGAAGGCCCCCATCCCCACCAGGGCATAGGCGCCGGGCGAAATCGCCAGACCGGGAAAGAGCATCTGGGCCAGCTTGCCGAAAGCCCCTCCTGTGACCGCGCCGATGTAGAGCGAAGGAGCGAAAAGCCCCCCCGGGAGCCCGGAACCGAGGGTGATGGAGGTGGCCACCACCTTCATCACCACCAGGGCTGCGAGGAGATACCACAGCCCCTGGCCGTGGAGGACCGTTTCCATGAATTCGTACCCGTTTCCGAAGACCTGGGGAAAAAATATCCCCACGCCCCCCACCAGAAACCCGCCAAGCACCGGCTTGGCCAGCCGCGGCAGTTTCAGGCGATCGAACCTGTCCTTGATCCGGAAGTGGACATCGATGAATCCGGCCGCCAAGCCCCCGATGATTGCCCCGAGCACGATGTAGAGGATGATCTCCCATGAACTGGCGAGCATGTACGGAGGGACCGCAAAAGCCGGGACATTCCCCAGCAGCGCCCGCGATACCACGGTGCTCATGCCGCTGGCGATGACGATGGAGGTAAAGCTGGAGAGCTCGAAGGAGGAGAGCAGAACGATTTCCTGGGCGAAGAAGACCCCGGCGATGGGGGCGTTGAAGGTGGCGGCCACGCCGCCCGAGACGCCGCAGGCTACAAGCGTCTTCAGCCGGTCGCCGCTCATATTGAACGCCTGGCCGAACTGGCTGCCGATGGCGCCGCCGATCTGCGCGATGGGTCCCTCCTGCCCGGCGCTCCCTCCGGTGCCGAGGGTGATGGCGCTGGCCAGACCGCGGGTCAGGATGGTCCTCCCCGGGATCTTCGCACCCCGCAGGTTGACTTGCACCAGAAAGGCGGGAAAGCCGTGCTTCAGGTCCCTGGCGAAGAAAATCCCGAAGGGGATCATGAGCAGGCCGCCGGTCAGCGGAAAGAGGACCACCAGGAGACGGTTGAGGCTCCATTCGTCGAAGGAGATGTTGAAAAAATCAACTCCCTGCTCGATAACGGCCCAGTGGAAAAAATCGATGGTCTTGCGGAAGGCGTAGTTGCCCAGCCCCGACAGCAGCCCGATGGCCACCGCCAGGATGGCCATGAAGGTGTTTTCGCTGATGCGGAAGCGGCTCAGGGCCGCGGTGCTTCGCCGTCGCAGCCGGACGTAGATCTTGGTACTGGGACGCAAAAAATTTACTCCATGGTGAGGCTTTTGAACATGACGGGGAAGGGGGTGCCCTTGGCTCAAAGGGCGATACTAGCACCAGCGGCGGGGGTTGTAAACCATGGAGGACCCGCCGTCGCCTTTCGGCTATGGCGGGCAAGCAAAGGACAGAGGGGTTGCCCGCCGAAGCCTTGGCGAAGGCGGGTCTTCCGCCATCCGTCCTCGATTTTAGCCTTTACTCCCGGACAAAAGTATCGATATCGGTTTCGTGCACCATCCCCATCAGGTGGGCATACTCCGATTCGATCAGTTCGAAGTGCATGTGGGTTGATTCGGCGTTCTTGAGATAGACTTCCGCTACGGCGCCATCCGGCATTTTTTCCGCCAGCTCCCGCAGGGCTTCTTCAAGCTTCAGTTCTTTGTCCATGGCCAGCTCCATGGCCTTGCGTTCGTCCAGCTCCTCCATCATCTCCTTTTCCAGATCCGTCAGCCAGTCGGCGTCCTTGTCCGGCGCCACCGCCATGAAGGCATCGAAATCGGGAATGTCCGGCCCCTCGTAGATGTCGTAGAACCACCGGGCATGATCCGACTCCTCCGCGGCCAGCACCTCGAAGGTCTTGCGGGCACGGGAATTCTTCATGTGGCTCGCGCCAAGGCGATAAAAATCCCGGGCGTTTTTTTCCGTCTGGATGGAGCGTTTAATGGCTTCCTGAACGTCGATATGTTCGAACATGGGGATTCTCCTTTCCTTTCCTGGTCGGCAAGGTTTGAATATGAAATCGAAAAATCGATTCAAACC
>NZ_KI421426.1:56759-85553 GCF_000472285.1 Desulfuromonas sp. TF | reverse complement strand
ATGGGGGAGTTGGGCATGGTCGCGATAATCGCAGAACGCCGGATCGTGAATGCTCACCGCGATGACCTTGTCGTCGGCAGAGGGCGCCGAGAACGCAGAGACAAACTACTGCGGTTTTAAAGATTTTCTCCGCAGCCTCTGCTATCTCTGCGGTAAAAGCATCTGATTTTTGCGAAGAATCTTTAACTAATATCGGAAACCGCCCCTATGTCAAGAGCGGCCGCCCTCCCGGTACAGTCTCCCATAGAGGGCAAACGCCTCGCGGATGATGTCGAGAGCCTGTCCGGGGCCCTGAATTTCTCCGACGACGACCTCCTTTTTTTCAAGCGTCTTGTACTCTTCGAAGAATTTCCGGATCTCATCGACGGTGTAATGGGGGAGTTGGGCATGGTCGCGATAATCGCAGAACGCCGGATCGTGAATGCTCACCGCGATGACCTTGTCGTCGGCCCCCTTCTCGTCCCGCATGCGCACCACCCCGATCGCCCTGGCATCGACGACGGTCAGGGGATAAACCGGTTCCAGCCCCAGCACCAGCACGTCGAGGGGATCGCCGTCGGCGCAGAAGGTCCGGGGAATGAATCCGTAATTGGCCGGGTAATGAACGGCCCCGTGCAGAACCCGGTCGAGACGCAGCAGTCCGGTCTCCTTGTCCAGTTCATACTTGTTCTTGTCCCCTTTGGGTATCTCGATCACCGCCGGAAAGGACACCTCGGCGGCGTCTACATCCACCTGCACCATGTGCCATGGATTCATTTCTTTCTCCCTCGTATCGCACGCCATGCTCCCCTACGCCTCACGCCTCACCAGATTACTTGACCACCACGACCTCCAGCTCTCCCTCCCGCCGAAGGACGTTGATTCCCACATCGGAGGGATATCGCTTGAGCAGAAGATCGACGCTGGCGCTACCTACCCGCAGGTTTTTGATCCTTACCTCGTCGAGGAAAGAAGGCAAAGAGGGATGGTTGAATCGCACCTGATTTTTCCGGGCATCGATGAACAGTCCCGTGCAGGCCTGAAGGAGATAAAAAACGGAGGCCGCCGCCCAGGACTGGGGAGCGCAGGCCAGGGGGTAAAGAATCGGATGCAGTCCCGCGTGCCGTTCGAACCCGCAGAAGAGCTCCGGAAGGCGGTGCAGATCGACCGCGATGGCCGTGTGGAAGAGCCCTTCGAGAATCTCCATCGCCTGACGTGTAAAACCGTAGCGGGCCAGTCCGTATGCGATCATGGCGTTGTCGTGGGGCCAGACGGAACCGTTGTGATAGGCCATGGGATTGTAACGTGCTTCCCCGGCGGCAATGGTGCGGATGCCCCAGCCGGAGAAGAACCTCGGCGACAGAAGCTCTCCGGCAATCTGGGCGGCATGCTCCCGGCTTGCGATGCCGGAGAAGAGGCAATGGCCGGTATTTGAGGAGCGCACCCGGCAGGGACGTTTCTTTCCGTCGAGGGCGAGGGCATAGTTGGAGAGCTCGGCACACCAGAAGGCCTGCTGAAATTTCTCCTGCAGGTTCACGGCCCGGGCATCGAGCTCCGCCTCGAGCCCCGTCTCCCCCAGGATTCCGGCCAGAACGGCGGCCTGACGTTTTGCCTGATAGGCGTAGCCCTGCACCTCGCACAGAGCGATGGGTCCCTCGGCAAGCGACCCGTCGGCATGGAAAATCGAATCGCTGGAATCCTTCCACCCCTGCTGGATCAGCCCCTCTTCGGTGTGCCGGGCGTACTCGAGGAATCCGTCCCCATCGGCATCTCCGTAGGTGTCCATCCATTGCAGGGCCTTGAGGATATTGGGCCAGATCCCCTCGATGAAGGCCTGGTCTCCGGTTCGTTCGAAATACGCTCCCGCCAGGGCGACGAACAGGGGCGTCGAATCGACGCTGCCGTAGTACTGTCCGAAGGGTATCTCCCCCAAAGCGGCCATCTCCCCCTTTCGGGTTTCATGGAGAATTTTCCCGGGCTCGGCATCCTGCCCAGGGCTGACTTCGCTGGCTTGATTGTGGGCCAGGTAAGCCAGCACCCCCTTGGCGACCTGCGGATTGATCCAGATCATCTCAAGCGCTGTGATGATGCCGTCGCGTCCGAAGGGCGTACTGAACCAGGGCACCCCCGCATAGGGATACAGCCCCTGCGGCGTCCTCGTCAGCATCATAAGAAGATCGTCGGATGAGCGACTCAGCCAGACATTGAACTGATCGTTGGAGGTAGTGATTTCACATTGATCGTCCCGAAGCTCACCGGAAAATTTACCGGCCTGAGCAAAAGCCGCGGAGTAGGCCGCATGACTGGGATCGCAGCCTTCGCACTCACACGAAACGGTGAAATACAGAGTCACTGGCTCTCCCGGTCTCAACTCCAGATTGAAAGATGCCTCCGCATCGGAGAGCCTTTTCGGCTCGGGAGAGAAGCTCAACCGGGTACCGCGCATCGCGTCGTCCAGACCCCGGTATCTGAAGAGGACTTCCGAGCGTCCCACCTCCGTTTCCAGGAGTTTCCCCCGGCGGCTGCGCCGCGTGCCGCGCACCTCGAAAATGTCCTTGTAATCGCTCGCAAACGTAAGGTTGATGGGAATCCTGATCGGCTCACGGGTGTAATTGGTGATTCGGATCCGCTCAAAGCAGCTCTCCCGCCAGAGAAATTTGGAACGAAACATGTGCAGTGCTTCCTTGGGCACATGGACCTCATGCTCATCGAACAGGTCCGGGTTCATGAGATCCACGGCAAGCAGTTCGTTCCGCTCGTTGATGGTCGAACTGAGCAGGAGGGGGCGTGTCCCGCCGATGCGCAGATCCCAGCGGGAGAGAAACCGGGTCCCCTCATGAAAAATCCCCTGTTCTCCCATGCCCGTCGACAGGACGTCGCCATGGCAGTCGAAGATGGCGAAGGTATCCCCCTGTTTTAGCACCCGGCTGAATTCGGAAGCCCGGTCGGCGGCAATGAGTTCATAATGGTCGTGATTGTGATTATTCGGTTCGCCGCTCTTGCCGGTCACCGTCATGGATCTCTCCTTCCTCATAGAACCGGCGGAGCGCCGGCGCGGCCCTTTGTGCATTGACCGCGTGAATCTGTTCTCTGTAAATGCCCAGATATTCACCGACCATCCGGGATGCGGAGAAGCGCTGCTCGAAAACCTCCCGGCAGCGCCGGCGGCTCAGGCTCTCCACCTTTCTCACCGCCGCGAGCGCTTCGGCCTGATCGTGCACCATAAAGCCTGTCATCCCCTCTTCCAGCACTTCCGGCACCGAACCGCGGCGGTAGGCGATGACCGGCGTGCCGCAAGCCAGCGATTCGATCATCACCAGGCCAAAAGGCTCCGGCCAGTCGATGGGAAAGAGCAGGGCCAGGGCATTGCCAAGGAACGGTTCCTTTTCGCGGTCATCTATTTCCCCCAGGTACTCCACCAGAGGATCGGAAAGGAGAGGCCGGATCGCCGCATTGAAATATTCCTGATCCACCCTGTCCACCTTGGCGGCGATCTTCAGCGGAATGCCGCATTCCCGGGCGATCTCGATGGCCCTGTCCACCCTTTTTTCCGGCGAGATGCGGCCGAGAAAAGCGAGATATTGCCCCGGCTCCCCATGGAAGCGGTAAAGATTCTCCGGGATACCGTGATGGACGGTTCGCTGCCAGTTGGCTTCCGGCAGAGGAAGTCTCTGGGAATCGGAAATGGAGACCACAGGCATCTCCCGGAACTCCCGATAGAGGGGGACCAGGTCTGGGATGTCCAGGCGCCCGTGCAGGGTCGTGAGATTGGCGATCCGCTGCCTGCGGGTAAGGGGATAATGGAGATAATCGATATGAAAGTGAACGATGTCGAATTCCTCGCTCATGCCGAAGACCTTCTCCAGCAGCAGGATATGATGCGCCATCATGTCGATGGAGCTTTCCAGGCGCAAGGCGCGCGGGCAGGGAGCGATGTGTCTTGCCCGGGTCAGGGAGTCCCCGCTGGCAAATAGGGTGACGTCGTACCCCTGAGCCACAAGCTCCTCGGTCAGGAAGGAGACGATGCGTTCGGTGCCGCCGTAACACCGGGGAGGAACGCTCTCATAGAGAGGGGCGACCTGGGCGATCTTCATTCATTGGTGCTCCTGTTCCGATCACCTTGCCCCACTTTCGAATTCGGGCTCGAGGACTTGGCGATTTTTTAAAAAGCCGCCGGGCTTTCCCGGCGGCCAGCGACTACTACTAGTGAATGGAGATTTTCTTCCGGGCTTTTCCGGGTCTCCGGCGATTTCGGGAGAACCTCTCCGGTTCGGGTTTACATCCGGACTTTCTCTTTACACTCATTTAACAGAGAATCCATTAGATGCAAGAGCAACTTAGAAATGGATTTTTTACGCACATTCAGATACTTATAATATCCATGGCAACTCCGTTCTTGCGGATCGACGGGTTTAGGAAAGGCTTGCTCAGCTTCGTGCCTGTCACGCGCGGCCAGGGAAGAGGTTGGGCTGGAAAACCTGGAAGAAATCAAGGTGATCGGGTGCCGGGAATCCGGCTCCCGTCTGGGACAAATCGTTCTGATGGGATTTTCAGAAGTGCATTTCGGTGGGGACGAGCTTTACATAGGGCATCCCTGGCCCTGCCTCCTACATATTAGGTGATTTCCGTTAACTGCAGCAGAAAACGCCACGCCGGCACCACGTCGATTTTCCCGGATTCCACCCGGATCTGCTCTTCCTCACCACGGGTCACGATGGTGCCTTCCGGCAATTTCAATTCAGCCATGGCTTCTGCGAGCGCCGTGATTTCCCGCTTGCGGGTTTGGGGGTCGGCCATTGACTCGCAGACCTGCACGAGCATGCGGGAACGGTCTTGGCGATGTGCGAGGAAATCCACCTCCCGTCCAGTCCTGCTCTTGAAGTAGAAGATATCTGGCGTGGCCCGGCGCAGCGCAGTGAACACAAGATTCTCTAGCAGGTGCCCCGAGTTGACCAGAATGCCGGAACTGACCGAAGTCACCAGCGCATGGTCGATGCAATAGATCTTCTTCGGGTTGGTGTTCGCCCGTGCCAGCGAGGCGTCGAAGATACGCACGGTAAACAGAACATAGGCGTCCTCGAACCATTCGAGATAATCGGACACTGCCGATTTCGGCGCTTTGTGACCCAACGATTTCAGGTAGCCGGTCAGGTTGTTGACGGAATACAGGGAACCCGTGTTATCCACCAGCCGATGCGCCAGATCCGTGACCGCCTTGGGGTGGGATATGTCGTGACGTTCGACGAGATCGCGGAACAGCATCGCGTTGAAGTATTCCTGATGGGTCTTTATCCGCAGCATCCGGTCGAGCCCGGCGACCTCGGGAAAGCCGCCGGTTTGCCAATACTCCTCGAAAGCCTTCTGGATTGTCAGGCGTTTCTTGGTCGATAGCGGACCATCGTTCACAATCCCTTTGTAGTCGAGAAACTCCCGGAACGAGAAAGGGAACATCTCCCATGAGAGCGCCCGTCCGCGCATCTGGGTGGCGATCTCCCTTGAGAGCATCTGCGCGGAAGAGCCGGTGATATACACCTCGCAATTTTCCGTGCGCATCAGGCGATCAACGAAGGGTTCCCAGCCGGGCACAACCTGTATCTCATCGAAAAAACAGTAGACCTTCTCGGTATTCTTCTTTTCCGGGAAGAGCGAAAAATAGGCCTCGAGAATGACGTTCAGGCTATCGTGTTGCAGGCTGTGCAGACGATCATCGAAAAAGTTCAGATACAGGATGTTTTGGCGGGGCACTCCCGAGTCCTGAATCCGCTGCATGAGCTGGAACATGAAGGTCGACTTGCCGCCTCGGCGTACTCCGATGCAGATCGTGGCTTTTCCCGATATGTGCGCGACATCGACTCGTCTGAGCACGCCTGTGGGAAGATCAACTTCTTGAAAATCAAGGATTATCTCTTTAAGGATGTTGATCATGGATTTATCTCCGGCATTTTCTCTTTCTGGCTATCAAACTATTTGGAAATATTTATAGCTGATTTTGTTCTAAACTGGCAATAAATTTTTCCAGTATATTTTGACTATATCATCCACGAGTTGTGCCGCAGGACCGTATGCCGTCTTTCACGACCCCTTCAGAAGAGCCAGTAGATCATCCAGTTCGCGGGTGTTGAGCACGTCGTCCTTTTCCAGCCAGCCGCGCCGGGCCTGGTCGATGCCGAAGCGCATGAACTTGAAATCCTCTGTGTAGTGGGCATCGGTGGAGATTACCACCTTCACCCCCATGTCCCGGGCCATCCGGCAGTGAAAATCGGTCAGGTCGAGGCGGTCGGGGTGGGCGTTGAGTTCAAGGAAGCATCCCCGCTCCGCCGCCGCCGCCACGATCTTCTCCATATCCACCGCGTAGGGTTCGCGCTCGCCGATCAGCCGGCCGGTGGGATGGCCCAGGATGTTGAAGAGGGGGTTGTCCATGGCCCGGATGATGCGTTCGGTCTGCTTTTCGGAGGAGAGGGTGAACCGGGAGTGAACCGAGCAGACCCTCAGGTCGAGCCTGGCCAGCACATGGTCCGGCAGGTCGAGGGAGCCGTCTTCGAGGATATCGAGCTCGATCCCCTTGAGGATGCGGAAATCGGGATAGCGGTCCGCCAGCCGGTCGATGGCCTCGATCTGCCTCTCGAGACGTTTCGGGTCGAGCCCCCGCGCTATGGTCACGCTGCGGCTGTGTTCGGTGATGGCGAAATATCCGTAGCCGAGAGCGCGGGCGGCCTCCGCCATCTCCTCCAGGGTGGAGCGTCCGTCCGTCTCCCGTGTGTGGGCGTGGAGATCGCCTCGGATATCCTCCAGAGCGACCAACCGGGGGAGCTTACCCTCTCGGGCGGCCTCGATCTCGCCGCGGTTCTCCCGCAGTTCCGGCGCGATATAAGGGAGTCCGACGGCGGCAAAGACCTCCTCTTCCGCCTGTCCCCCCACCCGCTCCTCCTTCTCTCCTTCTCCCCGGAAAATGCCGTATTCGCTGATCTTGAGCCCCTTCTTCACACCGATCGTGCGGATCGCCACATTGTGGTCCTTGGAGCCGGTAAAATAATGCAGGGCGGCGCCGAAAGCGTCCCGCGACACCACCCGCAGGTCGACCTGGAAGCGGGAGCGCAGCAGAACGGTCGATTTGGTCTCTCCCCTGGCAAGCACCTCCCGCACGTCCTCGTATGCGACGAATCGATCCATGACGGCAGGGCCGGACTCGCAGGTCACCAGGATGTCAAGATCCCCTACGGTCTCCCGGCGTCGACGGAAGCTGCCGGCGGTGACGACGTCCTTCACCCCTTCGATCCGCTCGAGATATTCGACGAGAGGTCGGACGATCTGCTCCGCCTCCGCCAGCTTGATGCGCTTCTCAGCGCCGGTGAACCGCTTTATCTCCTCGAGAATCTTCTTTTCGCTTTTTTCGCTGAACCCCCTCAGGTCGCGGATTTTGCCGCTTCCGGCCGCCTCCCCAAGGTCCTGCAGGTTCCTGACGCCGAGTTCACGATGCAGGATCGCGGCCTTTTTGGGGCCGAGCTGACTTAAGGAAAGGAGTTCGGCCAGTTCGCCCGGGATCTCCTTCTCCAGATCCTTCAGCATGGCGAGCGTGCCGGTTTCGACGATTTCCTCGATCTTGCCGGCCAGATCCCGGCCGATACCGGGCAGCTCGTCGAGATCCTTCCCCTCCTTCAGCATGACGGCGACGCTCTGAGGCTGGTCGCTCACCGTGCGGGCGGCGGCGCGGTACGCCCGGATACGGAACGGATTGGCGCCCTGGATCTCCAGAAGATCGGCGATCCTGGTAAAGATGCGGGCGATGTCGGTGTTGAGAACGGGCATGGGTTGAATCCTGATATAGCCTTAAATGCGTGAAAGGGGTGACTCACTCCTCACCTGACAAAGCGAACTCCAGCGTCGCGCACTCCTTCAGCTCCCTGACCTCCCCCCGGAAACCGATCTTCACCGGCCGGGCCCGGCAGCGAAGACCTGTGATCCGCAGGCGGCTGGAGGTGATGTCCACCTCGAGGGGCTGGCCGCGATAGCGGATGTGGAGGCGCAGCCGGACCAGTTCCTCCGGCAGGCAGGGGTTGAACCAGAGGACGTCGCCGCGTGAGTCGATATCGGTGTAGCCGCGCTGGATCAGATCGACGGTGCCCGCCATGGCTCCGAGGTGGATCCCCTCGGGGGTGGTCCCCCCCTGGACGTCGGCCACATCGCTCCCCAGCGCCTCGGTGAACAGCTGCCAGGAGCGTGTCCGGTCGGAGCGGGCCAGCACCCAGGCGTGGACGATATGGCTCAGGGTCGAACCGTGGGAGGTGCGTTCGAGGTAGTACTCGATGTTCTTCGGAATCGTCTCGTATTCGAAGGGGTATTCGAGACGGTCGAAGAGCTCCTCCAACTCCTCGGCTGCGAAGAGATAGAAAAGCATCAGCACGTCCGCCTGCTTCGAAATCTTGTAACGGTTGGGATCGTCCCCTTCGGCCTCCAAAATGCGGTCGAGGCGCATGATCGGCCCGAAGCGGCGGCGATAGGTCTCCCAGTCGAAGTCCTCCAGGTCCGCATACCCCTCGAACTGGCTGATGATCCCGTCGTCGTGAAAAACCAGGCACATCCTGCGGCTGACCTCGTCCCATTGCTGCAGCTCAGCCGGACTCAGGGCGAGATATTCCACCAGTTCCCGGCGCCGGTCGTCGGGGAGGATCTCCAGCATCTCCAGGGCGCGGCACAGGACCCAGACGGCCAGCACGTTGGTGTAGGCGTTGTTGTCGAGTCCGGGTTTTTCAGCGCCGGGATAGGCGTCGTGATATTCGTCCGGCCCCATGATGCCCAGGATCTCGTACCGCTCCTTCTCCTCGTTCCAGGTGGCCAAACTCGCCCAGAAGCGGGCGATCTCTAGAAACATCTCCGCCCCGTAGAAGGAGAGGAATTCAAGATCCCGGGTCACCTGGAAGTACTGCCAGATGTTGTAGGCGATCGCGGCGTTGACGTGCCGCTGCAGATGGGTCAGGTCCGGGATCCAGCGATCGGATTCCGGATTCAGGTGCACCCTCTGGCTCTCCTCCCGTCCGTCGCTGCCGCTCTGCCAGGGGAACATCGCACCGCGCAGCCCCTCGGCCGCTGCGGCGGCGCGGGCTTCCCCCAGACGGCGATAGCGGTACTGAAGCAGGGTTCGGGTCACCTCCGGAATGCGCAGGTTGAGCAGGGGAAAGATGAACAGCTCGTCCCAGAAGATGTGCCCCCGGTACGCCTCGCCGTGCCAGCCCCGCGCCGGCACGCCGACATCGAGATCCATGGTGTGCAGAGAGACGGTCTGCAGCAGATGGAAGATGTGCAGGCGCAGAATCCGCATGGCGGAATCGCCGTCCCCCTTGTTGCCGAACTCCAGTTCGCCGTCGAAGCGTTGCCACAGATGCTTCCAGGCCAGGGAGTGGGTTTCGAACAGCTCCCGGAACGATCCGGCCCGGGCCGCCCCCGTTTTAGCCGCCACTCCGCACTCGGAGATCGCCTGGTCCCGTGAGGTATGCAGGGCGACGATCTTCTCCAGGTGCAGATCCTGCCCCTGGCGCAGTTCGACCGTGCAGAGCTGGGAAATCGCATCCTTTTCCCGCCGCGTACGGCGTTTTTTCATGAGCCGTTCTTCTCCGCGGAACAGGCGCAGCCGCTCGGACAGGGCGACTTCCAGCCGTGACTGGACCGTGCGGACCCGCAGAAAGAGCGACTCAGCATCGGGCGCCGCCGTCTCCAGGGTTTCGAGGTGGCGGCCGGCCAGTTTACGGTAGCGCTCGACCCCGGCGTTTTCCACCGACCCGTCCAGAGTGCTGCACAGTTCCACCTCCGCCGACCAGTCCTCAGCCGTCAGAACAGTCTCCATGGCCGCCAGGTGGCGCAGGGACATATGGACCAGCCGCGTCTGCCGCAGACGAGTCGTGCGCCCTTCCCGGTCGCGGAACCGCACTTCCCGGCGCAGCACGCCGCAGCGCATATCCAGCTCCTGGCGATAAAGGAGAACCTCCACTTTTTCGGGATCGAACCAGTCCCCCTCGCCGATTCGGAAGGTAAGCGGCAGCCAGTTCGGCAGATTGACCAGATCCTCGTTCTCCACCTCCCGCCCGGCGAGTTCGCTCTTCAGACGGTTGTAGCCGCCGGCCAGATAAGTGCCGGGATAGTGGGACCCATCGGCCCTCGCCTCGGGGGCCGCACCCCGGGTGGCGAAGTACCCGTTGCCGACGGTGCACAGGGCTTCCCGCAACTTCTCCTGTGCGGGATCATATCCTTCATAGACCAGGGCCCAGGGACTCATAGCTCCTCCTTCCGCCGAAGTATTCCGGACGGAGCCTTTCATGACGATCTCATCGTTCCATTCTAACAAAGCGCCGCTGAATGGCAGGCCCGGACTGCCGGGGATTCAAATTAATGGTAAGATTTCCATGATGAAGGGGGAAAAAACCGCTCCGGCAGGAGTCCGGCGCCATCCCGCGAATTCCTTGGAAAGAATCAGAGATGATAATGACCTGGAAACGCCTCGGCAGAATCATGTTCCAGGGTCTGATGGCGATACTGCCGGCCGTACTGACCCTGTATATTCTCTACTGGCTGCTCTGGTCGGCCGAGACCGTTCTGGGGGCGGTGATCAAGGCCCTTCTTCCGGAGGGCTGGTACATTCCGGGCATGGGCCTGCTGGCGGGGGTGACCGCGACCTTTTTCTTCGGCCTGGCGCTCAACGCCTTTCTGGTGCGCCGCCTTCTGGATCTGTGCGAAGGGCTGCTGAACCGCATCCCCCTGATCAAGACCCTGTACGGCTCGGTCAAGGATTTCATCGGATTCTTTGCAGCCAAGAAGGAGAAGGAGTTCAACCAGGTGGTGACGGTGGAGCTGGAATTCGGGGGCGTGCCGATGCGGTTGCTCGGCTTCGTCACCCGCAACGACTTCAAGGGGCTGCCGGAAGGAATCGGCAGCGAAGGGGAAATCGCCGTCTACCTCCCCCTGAGCTATCAGATCGGCGGATACACGGTCATCGTTTCTCGCTCCGCGGTCCGACCGGTCGACATCTCCGCCCATCGGGCGATGGGATTTATCGTCACCGGGGGGATGATCACCGACAAGGGGCACCCCCGGATCCCCTCCGGTGGGGTCGGGAAAACATCTTCGGCATCGGATCAGGGAAGGATATCGTAAATGACATCCAGAACCTCGCGGGTGCGCGAATCCATCAGAACCACATCGGCACCCACGCGGAAACGGATGTATCCGCGCGGCAGCCGGGAGAGCCTGCTTTCGAGATCGACGGGGAGAGGCGAGCCGCCCGGTCCAGGGGGAAGAGCGGCTGAAATCTCGATGCGTCTTTCCGGGTCGCGGGCCAGGATCTCCGGATCGGCCAGTTCGGGAGGGAATTCATACTCCTTGTAGAATTCGTGGATGAGTTCCCGGTCCCTGTTGGAAAACTGAACACCGCTGGAGGTGGACAATCCCTGCCAGTTGCGGGATCGCTGAGTACAGCCGCTGAGAAGAACGAACATTGCCAGAAGAGTGAGAATCCCGGCATCCGTGAAGGTTCGCACCTCGGTGATCATGGAAGTCCTCCGAAATTTGTGGGATGCGCTTCAATATATCAGTCTTATTCGACACCGCAATCGGCGGACGCGAAGATATTTCAAGATTCGAGACTGGCTTGAGGAGAGCTAAAATGAAGATCGATGCCTATTCCTTCGGCCGCATCGTGGTAAATGGCAGGGAGTACACTTCCGACCTCATCATCTACCCCGAACGCGCCAGACCGGAATGGAGGTTTTCGCCAACCGCACGGCCGACGCTGTGGAGAACTTCAATCGGCTGGTCCGGGAGCATGCACGGGTCGTCGCGGCGCTGCATCTGACCTGCTGAAAAGGCTACCGGAAGGTGACCCGCTCTACCAGACTTTTTTGCTTCAAACCCATCCGCCCACCCCAGGAATTGGGTGGGCTTTCTTGCATTGCAAGAGATTTGATAGTCCTCCGTAGCCGCGTTGCTGACATCACCTATTTTTGTGATGTAACTTATGAGAAGATTAAACCTGAAGTCACGCGGATTTCCATGAACACCATGAACCTACTCAATGTGTCTACCCGATGTTTCATCCTCTTGGCTCTCGTATTTATTGCCATAAGAGCGGAAGCGGGAGAAATAGAGCCGCGGGCTTATGTGAATACGCCGGTCGGAATCAATTTTCTGCTCGGAGGGTATGCCTATACTGATGGCGACCTGGCAACGTCCGGCTCCTCACCGCTCAAGGATGCCGAATTGACTATGGATACCGGACTCCTGGCATATGCACGGTCCATGGGGGTCTGGGGCAAGTCCGCGAAATTCGACGTCATCCTGGGTTATTCCGATTTGTCTGGAGAGGCGATGGTTGCCGGACAGCCAAGGACACGCAACGTTTCCGGTTTTATCGACCCACGCTTTCGGTTTTCAATCAACTTCCTCGGCGCCCCTGCGCTGTCCGTACAGGAGTTTGCCAACTACCAGCAGGATATGATTGTCGGTGCCAGTGTGCAGGTGTCCGCGCCCCTCGGACAGTATGACGAGGACAGGTTGGTCAACCTCGGCAACAACCGCTGGTATGTCAAGCCGGACATCGGGATATCGAAAGCGTGGGGGAATTTCACCCTGGAACTTTCCGGTGGTGTCTTTCTATTCACCGACAACCACGACTTCTTTGGTGGTAAAACGCTCGAACAGGACCCAGTTTACGCCGCTCAACTGCATGCCACATACAACCTTGGCCGGGGCGTTTGGGCGGCCGTGAGCAGCACGCACGATCATGGTGGGCGAACCACCATCGACGGCATACGCAGCGATGACAAGCAGAATAACTCGCGGGCAGGCATTACCCTGGCGCTGCCCGTCAACCGATACGATTCGGTCAAGTTGTACGCCAGCGCCCCGATTCACACTACTGCGGGGGGGGACTTCGACCTGCTTGGCATACTCTGGCAGCATCGCTGGGGTGGCGGATTGTAAGGAGCCGCTGATAATTGACCGCAGTTTGGTTCCCTGTTTTGGTCGATTTCAATGATACAATTTTTAGGACGATCGCGGCCATCACTGTGCAGAACCTGTCTTTATCCTTCTCACGTTATGGTGGCATGAGGTCTTACATCAGGTCTTTTCCCGATCTCTGCGACGATAGCTGATGCCGAGCTTGTCCAGCCGCCAGCGCAGGGTGTTGGCGTTCACACCGAGCAATTCTGCCGCCCCGCCGGGACCGTGAATCTTTCCGCCGGCCAGTTCCAGCACCCCGCTGATGTGCGCCGCCATGGCTTCGTCCAGGTTCAGCGGGAGGTGAGGACCAGCGTTGCCGGCGACAACCGCTTTCGTCTTTTCCTCGCGCGGCAGAGCCGCGTCAAAGGTCAGCGGGCCTCCGCGGTGCCGGATCAACTCACGCTCGACCAGATTCTCCAGCTCCCGTACGTTTCCCGGCCAGGCATATTCCATCAGCCGCAGCAGTGCCCCCGGCGCGATGGACGGGGGGATAGCCATCCCCAGTTCTCTACACTTCACGGCCACGAAGTGGCGTACAAGAGCTGGCACGTCCTCCTTCCTCTGCCGTACCGGCGGGACGATGATGGGAAATCCGCTCAGCCGGTACCAGAGGTCCTCGCGGAAGCTACCCTCCGTCATCATGCTCTGCAGATTGCGGTGCGTCGCCGCGATCACCCGGATGTCGACGGGGATCGGGCGCTTTCCCCCGACTCTTTCCACCTCGTGGTTCTGCAGCACCCGCAGCAGGCGCACCTGCGCTGATGGCGGCAGCTCACCGATCTCATCGAGAAAAATCGTCCCGCCATCAGCCCGCTCGAATCGCCCCCTGCTCTCGGCCACCGCTCCGGTGAACGCCCCCCTCTCGTGCCCGAACAGTTCGCTGTCGATCAGGGTCTCGGGGAGGGCGCCGCAATTCACTTTGATGTAGGGGCCGTCCTTGCGCGGCGAAGAGGAGTGGATGGCGTTGGCGATCATTTCCTTGCCGGTCCCGGTTTCGCCCAGGATGAGCACCGTGTTGTTGAGCGGCGCCACCTGACGCACCATTTCCATGACGTTCCGCAGCCCCGTGTTGCCGCCGATGATCTCGTCCGCACTGTCGCCAAACAGCTCGCGATGCAGAAAGCGCTTGTCGTCCAGCAATACCGCCTGGTAGCGGAGCACCTCTTCATGGGCGAGGGCGTTGGCCAGGGCGATCGCAAACGGCTTGCCGATCCTGCCGAGAAGTTCAGCCTGTTCTTCGCTGTACCTGCCTTCTCCCCGCGTGCGCAAGACCAGTCCGCCCAGGAGCATTTCCTTGATGCGCAAGGGAACGATCAGGTCCGAAATCCCTTCGAGCTTCAGGATTGGCGCCAGGATGCGGAAAATGTCGTCCTTTGGGTTCACGACGAACGGCGCGGAAAAATTCCGCGCCGTGATCTTCTCCAGCATCCCTTTCGGCAGCGGGACGATGTCGTCGGGAACGGGGGGGCTGTTTTCACGGGCGTACGCGATGTGTCGTATCGCCCCCAGCCGTTCGTCGATGATGCAGAGAGTCAGCGAGTCGACCGGAAGTTGCTCCCTCAGGTAAACGAAGGCGCTGCGCAACGACTCCTTGATATCCAGGCTGCTGCAGATTCTGAGGGTTATCTCCCTGAGGAATTCGTCGCGATTCTCCATTAGCTCTCCCTTGCCGAAGCTAACCGGCACCTTTTCTCCATTTTCCTGCCCATATTTTTCCGCGATCCACACCCAGCATTACGACTAACCGCATTATCCCCCCATTTCACAGCATTTCGCAATCGAAATTACAGAATACTGTATCTAGGTCGAAATCTGTTGTCTAAGTAATTGAAATGATTTGGCGAAAGATGTTGGCATGGACATCGCTAATACAGGGACAAATAAACGGTTAGCAGAGCCCATCGTTGCCAACCCTGCTCCAGACAATCTTACGTCGCATGGGGAGCCCGAGGGTGGACACGGTGGTGAGCGGAGCGAGAGGAAATGGATCAGGCATGAAAATCTTCGGACGCATCCTTCTGGGATTGTTCCTGTTGCTCCCGGCGTATGCCTGTGGAGACGATACGGGGTACGGGTACCCGATTGATGACAGCTTTGCCGCCAGCATCCTGGGGACTCCACGCAGCCTCAGGCCGAACCTTCCCGGGGAGGTCCCGGTCAGGACGATGATCCTGCAAACGGATCAAAAAAAGCCGGAGATCTTCTTTTACGACCGGGGGCTGCGCTACACGGTGGCGTTCCAGGACCACAAGGCTCCCCTGGTTTTCCTCATTGCCGGGACCGGTGGCAGCAGCAGGGCGCCGAAGGTCGTTGCTCTCATGGAGAACCTGTACCACGCGGGGTTCCACGTTATCGCGCTCCCCTCTCCGACGTTTCCCAACTTCATCATCGATGCCTCGACCACTCATGTCCCGGGGAAGCTGTCCGAGGACGCCGCAGATCTCTATCGGGTCATGGAGCAGATCTGGAGCCAGTCCAAGGGGCACATCGAGGTCTCCCATTTCCTCCTCGCCGGATACAGCCTGGGGGGAACAGAAGCCGCTTTCGTTGCCAAACTGGACGAAGAACGTAAAGTCTTCGATTTCCAAAGGGTACTGATGCTCAACCCGGCAGTGTGCCTCTACAACTCCGTGTCGAGGATAGAAGGGTTGCTTGACCCCATCCCCGGAGGTCCCAGGAGGGTCGGAGCATTCTACAACCGTGTGATGGCGAAGGCGATAGACTTTTACCGCAAGGGAGACTTTGTCGCCGTAGACGATGATTATCTCTTCGCCGGATACCAGGCCCACCTTCTGGACCGGGACGAGGCCGGGGGGGCAATCGCGGTCTCCTTCCGCATCAGCTCCGCCGGGATGATTTTCGCCTCTGACGTCATGACCCATGGCGGCTACGTCGTGCCGAAGGACAGGGAATTGAAAAACAGCGATTCCCTCGAAGACTACTTCTGGACCTGCCTGCATCTCTCCTTCCTGGACTATTTCAAGGAATACTTCGTTCCCTATTTCCAAAGCAGGGAGCCGGGGCTCACCAAGGAGAAAATCATGGAAGCGTTGAGCCTAAAAAGCATCGAAAGTTACCTTTCCTCCTCCAACAAGATAGGGGTGATCACCAACGAGGATGACTTCATCCTGGCCCCGGGGGAGCTCGACTATCTGCGCAGGGTTTTCGGCCCCCGTCTCAAGGTCTATCCCCGCGGCGGGCACCTCGGCAATCTCGAACACCGCGACAACATGGCCTTTCTGATCGACTGGCTGCGCTCGTCAACGTGGTAGACAATGGGCGGTACGGCATGGGTAACCACGCGATCAAGTTGATCTTCATCATTGCTCTGGTCCTGATCCTTTCCGGCTGTGCCGCGAGGATGGCGGTCCTCCCCGACGAGGTGCCTCCCATGCACACGGTACGCGAATTCAGCGACGACGAGCAGGTATCGCGTACGCGCGATCCCTGGGAAGGCCTCAACCGAAGCATGTACAAATTCAACTACGAGGCCGACCGGTACGTACTGCTCCCGGTCGTCGCTGGGTACGAGAGGACCGTTCCCCGCCTTATTCGAACCGGCGTCAGCAACTTTTTCGCCAACCTCGGCGAGGTACGGACCTTCTCCAACTGCATCCTGCAGGCGAAAGGAAAGAAGTCCCTGGTGACCCTCGGGCGGTTTGTGACCAACACGACCCTTGGGATAGGCGGCCTGTTCGACCCGGCAACCGCCTTCGGATTGAAGCGTGAGAACGAGAACTTCGATCACACCCTCGAAACCTGGGGGGTCGGTACAGGGAGGTATCTGGTTCTCCCCATTCTCGGCCCGAACACCGTCCGGAGCGCCGGCGGTCTTGCGGTCGACGGCTGGGTGCGCTGGACCATCATGAGCAGTATCGGTCCCTTCGCTGGAACCGAGGTCGAAGCTGGGATCACTGCTACAGAAACAGTGGATTTGCGGTACAGGGAGAGCTTTCGCTATTACGAAAGCGACTATCCGTTCGAATACTACATGGTCCGATACCTTTTCAGCCAGGAGCGTGCGTTGAAAACTCTCAGGTGACGCTGACGCCCGCCGGGGAGCATCTCAGGGACGATGAAAAATAGCCTGAAAAAAAACCGTTGACCGACGCATCCACCCTGAACGCCGATGCCGGTCTCGCCAGCAATCTTAACCGGGTTCCCCCGGGGGTGGAGCCGCGCAAGGTGCCATCACCGGAGGCGCAAATGAAAGGAGACACCATGACTACTGATCCAAAAAAAATCCCTTATGGCGCTGAATCCAGAAATGTTCCGGAAGGCCACCTTTACTTGGGACATAGGGGTCTGATCGACGTGCTGGACAACGCCGGAAACAACCGTTTCTGGGTGGAAGGAGAGATTGTCAGAGTGATTCCGACTCAGCATCAAGAGGTTTACGCTCTTATTGAAACCGGGACGGGCTGGGGCATCTATAGGGTGTGGTGACCGCATTCATCGGCCAGCAACCGGGCGCAACGCCCGATGCGATCGCGCCGCCATCCAGGAAGGCCTTCTTGAATTTGCCGTCAATGATACCAAGACAGGCTCACGGTACGTATCATGCTCAAGAAAATGCCGAAACCATTCATGCCGCGGTCATGTCAGCCGTTGCGGCTTTCCGGGGTGAAGAAGCCCAGGCCGACGACATCACCCTGGTGGTGGTGAAGGCGACCTGAGCACTGGAGTATTCAAAAAGGAGAGCATCATGCGGAAAATACGAATTTGCCTTTTATTGATCTTCTTGATTTTCTTGGCGGCCTGCGCCAAACCGGACCATCGGGTCGAGTCCTCCTTCGACTGGCAGGCTGATTTCGAGCAATACAGGAGTTGGGCTTGGCTGGACAGAAAACCAGCCCTGATGGATACGATGGTCGGCGATGACTTGATCGACCAGGTCGTACGCCGTGCTGTGACCAATGAGCTGGAACGTACAGGGCTTGTGCAGTCTGCGGAAAAACCCGATCTGATGGTGAAATACCAGGCCAGGTTTCAGGAGGCCGTCGCCGCCACTCCCGGCGCGAGCGGGTTCAGTCATGCCTGGCGCTGGAGAAGGCGCGCCGAGGGCGGGGTACAACAGGAATCCTACCGCAAGGGAACCCTGATCATCGAACTGATCGACCGGGAAAAGAATACCCTGGTCTGGCGCGGCGTGACCAGTAGACCGATTGGCGACCGGCAGGATGCCTCGACAAAAACTCCCGAGGCGGTCCGCGAGATACTCTCCCAGTATCCGCCCCGAAGGTGATCCCAGCGATGAGGGAGGCTAGCCTTTTTCAGCCAGCCATTGGGGATTACGAGATTCCGTACTGTTGACGTATTCTACGATATTCCGTGACTAGAATTACTGGATACCGTGACAGCAATCCTGAGCTTTTATTTAAGCATTCGAAACAATTAGAGTTTTATGGTTGGCATGCTCATCGCTAAGAGAAGGACAACCGTTATCCAATGCCAAGGAGAAGATCATGGCCAACCTGCTCTACGTCACCTGCAATGTCAGACCTCAGGACAGATCGCGCACCCTTTCGCTCGGCTATGAGTTCCTGGAGGAGTACCTTCGCTGGAACCCACAGGACGAGGTGCAGTTTCTCGACCTGTACCGCGACAGCATTCAGCGCATCGACCAGGACGTGTTCAGTGCTTGGGAACGAAGCGAGTGCGGCCAGAACTACTCTCTCCTTTCGGAAGAAGAGCGACGCAAGATGAGTCGGATCTGGCGTCTCGCCGACCAATTCGGCAGGTGCGACAAATACGTCTTCGTCACGCACAGCTTCAACCTCTGGTTCCCGGCCGAGTTCAAGATGTACATCGATACAATATCGGTTCCCGGGTTTACTTATCATCTGACGCCACAGGGGGCGCAGGGAATTCTTCCCGTCCGGAGCAGGAAATCACTGCATCTGCACGCAGACCTGCCCTTCATCTTTGGACAGGAGCAGGACATGAGCGTTGCCTACTTGCGGTCAATGCTCAGTTTCCTGGGCGTTGCTGATCAGGAAACGGTGCTCCTTAAGGGAGACGATCCGGAACAAGGTCCAAAAGAGGAGGACGGAGCAGCGCGGCACAGGCTGTTGACGCTGGCTCGTGGCTTCTGAGATGGAGAGCGTAAAGGAACCCGTAAACATGGAAACGTTTGTAACCACAATCAGGACCTCGCTGTACCCGAAAGTCGACGTAGAGGGATCAAAAAGGGAGTGTCAACAATGAAAAGCACCCATAAATCCGTTGTAGTGGCGGTATGCCTGTTGCTGTTGGGAGTCTCACTGACCGCCTGCACCGGTGACAAACAGGACAAGGAATCGGTTAGCGACGCCGTCTCTGTGATTGTCGGAAGGGTCCAGAAGGTTCAGGAGCGGGAGACCGTCGCCGTGAGCGGGACGGTTTCGACGCCGAACTCCCCCGCGGAGGTTGGTTTTCTCGTTTCCGGAAAGGTGGTGTTCGTGGGCCCGAGGGAGGGGGAATTCGTGAAGAAGGGGCAGGTCTTGGCCTCTATTGACCCGACCGATTACCAGCTGGACCAGGCGGCGGCCAAAGCGCAAACAGATCATGCCCGCGTCGGCCTGGAGCGGGCCGAAGACGAGCACCGGCGCATGAAAATGCTCTACGACACGAAGAGCCTCGCCCCAAACGACTTTCTGAAATACAAGGCTGCGTATGATGCCGCCGTTCAGCAGCACGAGCAGGCCCTTGCCTCGGAGAAGCTGTCCAGGAAACGTCTTACGGATGGGACTCTGTATGCCACGACCAGCGGCTACATCGCCAAAAGGTCGATTGAACCCGGCGACACCGCCGCCGCCGGGCGTCCCGTCTTCGAGATCGTCCAGATCGAGCCCGTGGAGGTGAACGTCGGCGTGCCGGAAACGGACGTCCACCGCGTCAGGATCGGACAGGAAGCGGACATCACCGTTCCCGCCCTCCCGGGAAAGACGTTCCAGGGGACGGTGCGCCTCATCAATGTCTCCGCCGACCCCAACACGCGAACCTACATGGCCAGAATCGCCGTGGAGAATCCCGAGCGCCTGCTGCGCGTCGGGATGGTCGCGGAAGCAGCCATCCGCGGGGACCGGACGATATCCATGGTGACGCTTCCGGGGGAGGCCGTGGTTCGTGATCCGCAGGGAGCGACGCAGGTTTTTATCTACTACCCCGACCAGAAGCGGGTGTATGCCAAGCGTGTGGACATCGGAGCGGTCATCGACAAGGACGTCGAGATAAAGAGCGGACTTGCCGGGGACGAGCTGATCGTTCTGGCCGGACAGGGCAAGCTCAGAAACGGTCTGGTCGTATCGGCAACGGAACAGACCCGCCCGAATTAAACTCTGCTTTCAGGAAAAGATCGATATGACTCCGATAAAATTTTCGCTTCGCTATCCCGCCGTTACCCTGATCCTGACCGCCATGGTGGTCGCTATCGGCATTCACGCCTTCCTGAAAATGCAGCGGACGGAAGATCCGACGGTCACCATCCGGACCGGGCTCGTCGCCGCGATGTACCCGGGAGCGACCTCCGAGCAGGTGGAAAAGCAGGTCACCAAGACCCTGGAAAAACACATCTTCAAGTTCCCGGAGGTGCGGAAGGAAAAAACCTATTCGACGAGCAGTCCCGGGGTCGCCATCATCAACGTCGAACTGGAGGACAACGTCAAGAATTCCGACCAGTTCTGGGCGAAGCTGCGCCATGAACTGAACGTGGTCAAGAGCACCGAACTCCCCGACGGCGTCATGGGGCCGGTGGTTGATTCCGATTTCGGCGACACGGTGGCGATGCTGATCGCCATCCACGGGAAGCGGTATGGCTACCGGGAACTGCGGGACTACGCGGACAAGATCCATGACGAGATGCGCACGGTTCGCGAAGTCGGAAAGCTCGTGACCTACGGGACGCAATCGGAAGAAATCTGGGTCACCGGCAGCCTGGAGCGGATGGCGCAGTACTTCGCCGATCCGAGCCGGGTGGCGAACGCCCTGAGGCAGCGAAACGTGATCCAGAGCGCGGGACGTTTCGACGCCGGTGACTCGAAGGTCCCGATGCGGACTACCGGAGTCTTCAATACCGAAGACGAGATCCGGAATGTGCTCGTGGACGTCTCCAAGGATGGGCATCCCGCCTACATCAGGGACTTCGCCAACGTGGAGCGCCGGTATCAGGACCCGACGTTCATGGCGCGCTACGACGGCGAGCCGTGCCTGCTCCTCTCCGTAGAGATGCAGAAGGGGAAGAACATCGTCGAACTCGGGGAACGGCTGGACGAGGTATTCCAGCACCTCAAGGTGCTCCTGCCCCCCGACGTGCAGCTCGACCTGGTCGCCAACCAGCCGGGGGTGGTCAAGGAGCGGATTTCGCATCTGAGCCATGAGTTCCTGCTCGCCATCATTTCCGTGGTGATCGTCACCATCGTTCTCCTGCCTCTGCGGGTGGCTCTCATCGCCGCCCTGGCCATACCGATCACCCTGTGCGGCGCCCTCGCCGTCATGAACGCCTTCGGCATCGCCCTGCACCAGGTGTCCATCGCCGCGCTCATCGTGGTCCTCGGCATCGTGGTGGACGACGCCATCGTGATCGCCGACAACTACGTCGAGCTTCTGGACCATAAGGTCCCGAGGAGCGAGGCGGCCTGGAGGAGCGCGAGCGACGTCTTCGTCCCGGTCCTCACGGCGACCATCACGATCATCGCCTCCTTCCTGCCGCTGCTGATCATCACCGGCTCGTCCGGCGAGTTCATCATGGCGCTTCCCATCGCCGTGGCGATCGCGCTGGCGGTTTCCTTCATCGTGGCGGTCATGCTGACGCCCCTCCTCTGCGGATTCTTCATCAAGAAGGGGCTGCACGACCACGACGCAGCGGAGACCGAGGGCAAGGAGAAGAAGAGCCTGCTCGACCGGCTCCAGGGGAAGTACGGAGTACTGATCAATCTCTTCATGCGCCGGAAATGGCTCGCCTTCACCCTCGGAGGGTGCGCGTTCGCCTTCGGCATTATGCTCTTCGCCCTGGTGCCGCAGCAGTTCTTTCCTTCGGCCGAGCGAAACCAGTTCGTGATCGACGTGTGGATGCCCCAGGGGACGCGCATCGAGGCCACCGACCCCGTCATGGCTCGGATCGAAAAGAAGCTGGCCGCCAGCCAAGGCGTCGAGCACTATGCCACCTTCGTCGGCCAGAGCGCCCCGAGGTTCTACTACAACGTGAACCCGCAGCAGCCCGACGGCGCGTACGGCCAGTTCATCGTCAATACCGCCTCGGTAGAAGATACCAACCGTCTGGTGAAGGAGCTGCGTCCGGCGCTGGCGGCGGTGGCGCCGGAGGCGATGGTTATCGTGAAGGAGCTCCAGCAGGGCGCCCAGACGGAGGCGCCGATCGAGGTGCGCATCTCCGGCGACGACATCGACGAGCTGAAGCGGCTGGGGGAAAAGGTGCGGGAGATTCTGGAGGACCTCCCCGGTTCTCAGTACGTCCACCATGACTACTTCAACGATTCGTACATGTTGGACGTCAATGTCGACGACGAACTGGCAAATCGCCTCGGCATCACGGAGGCGTCGGTATCGAACACCCTGTCCGGCGCGTTCGACGGCGCTGCGGTCAGCACGTTCTGGGAAGGGGACCGCGCCGTTACCATCAGGCTGCGACTCGACCCGGCCTCGCGCGCAGCCTTCGGGGACATCGGCAACACCTATCTCAACTCGGAGCTGACCCGTGCCCGCGTCCCGCTCCGCTCGGTCGCCACGCTGTCGCCCGAGTGGCAGACGAGCAGGATCGTTCGCAGAAACGGCGTGCGCACCCTGACGGTGCAGGCCTACCCGAAGCCGGGGCAATACGCCTCGAAAATCCTGGAGCAGGCGATGCCGAAGATCAAGGCCCTGGAACTGCCGCCAGGTTACCGGATCTACTACGGCGGCGAAAAATACAACCAGGACGAGACATTCCCCCAGATGCTCGTTGCCCTCGGCATCAGCCTGGTGGCGATCTTCCTGGTCCTGCTCGTGCAATTCAGAACCATCTCGGATCCGCTCGTGGTGATGGCCTCCATCCCGCTCACCCTGTTCGGGGCGGTTCTCGGGCTCATCATCACCCGCAACCCCTTCGGTTTCACCGCCTTCATGGGGATGATCAGCCTGTGCGGCATCGTGGTGCGAAACGGCATCATCCTCGTCGACTACTGCAATGAAAAAGTCGCCGAGGGGGACCCCCTGGAGCAGGCCGCGCGGGAAGCGGGGGCGCGGCGGCTGCGCCCGATTTTCCTCACCACCATGGCCGCCGCCGTCGGGGTGACGCCGATGATCCTCTCCGGGTCGAGCCTCTGGAGCCCGCTGGCGAGCGTCATCGCCTTCGGCCTTATCTTCTCGATGTTCTTCACGCTGCTGATCATTCCCGTCCTCTTCGTGGTCGTCAAGTCCCGCTCCCTGAAACGGGGGGCAGCCGTCGCCATGATCGCGGCCTGTGCCCTCTTTACCGGGGGGCGGGAGGCCTCCGCCGCACCGGTGAAGCATTCGCTGACGCTCCCGGAGGCGGTCGAGCTGGCTCTGCAGCAGAACTCGGCGGTCAAAATCGGCCGGGAAAGGGTGTCGGAAACCGAAGGGAAAATCGTCTCAGCCCGATCGCAATATTTCCCGCAGCTTTCCAACAGCACCAGGTACCTGGCCTTCTCTGAGAAGCAACAGATCACCGTTCCGGCCGGCACTCTGGGGAATGTCTCCGGAAGCCCCTTCCCGGATCAGGACGTAAAGCTGGAGCAGGGCGACTCTACCATCCTGTACATCGAGACCACCCTGGCACAGCCGACGACGCAGCTTCTGAAAATCCGTGAAGCCAACAGAATGGCCCGGGCGGATCGCGGCATTGCGGCAGCGGAGCTGAAAAGCTCGGAAAACGAAACCGCTCTTTCGGTCCACCACCTCTATTACGCGCTGCTGGTGGCCGGCAAGGAGAAGGAAGCCGCCGAAGCCTCGCTCACGGCGGCGCAGGAGAACCTGCGCGAGGCCGAGGAGGGGGTGCGGGCCGGGAACCTCCTCCAGGTGGCGGTCACCGGAGCGATGGCCGATCTGCTCCAGCGCCGGCAGGCCCTGCTCGTCGCGGAGAAACGGATTGAGGATCTCACCGCCGACCTCAACGATCTTCTGGGTCTGCCCGGGGACGACGTCCTGGAAGTGACCGAGGACGGCTTGCCGGAACTGGCGGAACCGTCAAGGGACCAGGCCTATGACCAAGCCCGTGCCCGCAACGGCGAACTCCTTGCCGCCAGCGAAACGCTGGAAAAGTCGCGTCACGCGGTGCGGGCGGCCAAGTACGAGTACATCCCCGACGTGACGCTCTTTGCCAAGCACGGCTACCAGGACGGAGCGCCGTTTCTGGAGGATAACATCGGCATCTTCGGGGCGGAGCTGACCTGGAACATTTTCGACTGGGGGAAGCGGAAGGGGGAAATCAGCCAGCGGGTCGCCCAGCAGTCACAGGCGCAGGAGAACCTGGCACGTACAGACCGGCGGATCGGGATCGAAATCGACAAGGCGTTCCGGAATCTGGAACGGTCGCAACAGATGGTGGACGTCGCCCGGGAGGCGCTCTCGTTATCCAGGGAGAATGCGCGGCTCAGCGAAAATGGAACCAGGGCGGGGACGGTGACGGCAGCACAGCATGCCGAGACGGTGGCGGCACTGAAAAAGGCGGAAGCGAATGAGCTGCAGGTTTCGCTGCAATACCGGCTGGCCGGCGCCGAGCTCGACCGGATCATGGGAATGCTCGCGAAAAGGAACTGAAGCCTGATTTGCCCGGCTAGGTCCGAGGAGCAGCCTATGGAGCAATGAAACACAGCGACGACAATGAAAACACCATTGGGACGGTGAGAACTTTGATACGAATAGGGACCGAGAACTTTAGCGTTTGTTGGCTTCGGTCAAGGTTACTATTAAAATTTACTTGAAAGCCAAACTGAAACTAAATCGATTCATTCTGACACTGAACAGACAGGAGATAAAAAATGCGATTCACATCAACATTGGTGGCGATAAGCTTGATCCTTTTTTCTTCATTTGCTTTTGCAGAAAGCGTTAACGATCTGAAAAAGAATATCGTGCTCGACCAAGGAAAGTTGGCGGTCATGGAAAATCTGCTGCTTTCTGATGAAGAATCTGAAAAGTTTTGGCCTGTATTTCGTCAATTTCAGGAAAATCTGTATAATTTGGATAAAAAACATTTTGAATTGATATCATCCTACCTCCAACAAAATAAAGATAAGTCATTGACAGATGAACAAGCAAAAAACATGATTGATGTATATTTTACATTGCTTGAAAACCGTCGAAGGTTATTAAATGATTTTGCTTTTGTTCTAGATGTGGAAAAAGTCCTTCCCGTTAAAAAAATTTTTCGATACCTGCAAATACAACAAAATATTGACGCAGTTGAGCAATATGAAATCTCAAAAAAAGTTCCATTGTTAGAGTAGCGGACCATACAAGAGGAAATGCAGTGCATGAACGACCTGCACGGAAGCGTCTTCTTGATGCCGGTGATCATCAGCTTTAACGACTGGTACCTGAGCTTTACCAGTTGACTTCGTGGAATTGGAACTGACCAAGGAGCAGCTATGAAAAGAGCAACGAAGCACAGCGGCAACAATCATGAGATCATTGTGACCCGCCAAAGTTCCTCTGACATCCAGAAGGCCATTCTCAAACACCTTCACCACACCCAGGTCAAACCGATACCCTTTGCCACGCCGAACGACTGGTATATGGCGACCGCCTATGCCGTTCGGGATCAGATGCTCAATCAGTGGCTCAGGGCCTTCTATGAACTGACCTCGGCGAAAGAAAAGCTCAAAGTCGTCAGCTATCTGTCGTCCGAATTCCTTCTCGGTCCGCATCTGGAAAACAACCTGGTCAACCTTGACCTGAAAGGGCCGGTCCGTACCGCGCTCTCGACGTTGGGACAGGACCTCGAAGCCATACTCCGGCAGGAGGTCGAGCCGGGGCTCGGCAACGGCGGACTCGGCCGCCTGGCCGCCTGTTATCTGGAGTCCCTGGCGACCCTTAGGGTTCCTGCCATCGGATACGGAATCCGCTATGAGTTCGGCATCTTCGAGCAGGAGATCCGCAATGGATGGCAGGTCGAAAAGGCCGACAACTGGCTCAAGTACGGCAACCCGTGGGAGGTGCGTCGTCCCGATCTCACCTATGAAGTCAAATTCGGCGGGAAGACGGAGCATGTTCACGATCCCGAGGGGCGGCCGTCGGTTCGGTGGATACCGGACAAGGTGGTGAAAGGGGTGGCCTACGATACGGCCGTCGCCGGCTACCGCTCCGGAGGGATCTCCACCCTTCGTCTCTGGAAATCGGAGGCCGTCGCATCGTTCGATTTTCAGGTCTTCAATGCCGGCGATTATTACAAAGCCGTCGATGACAAGGTCCTCTCCGAAACGATCACCAAGGTCCTGTACCCCAACGACGAGCCGGAGATCGGCAAACTCCTTCGCCTGGCCCAGCAATATTTCTTCGTTTCCTGCTCGTTGCAGGACATGATCCAGTTTCACTTTTTATGGGGCAGAGACATCAGGAGTTTCCCCGAAACCTTCGCCATCCAGATCAATGATACCCATCCTTCCATCGGGATCGCGGAGCTGATGCGGCTGCTGTTGGACGAGCATAGGCTGGAATGGGACGAAGCCTGGGAGATAACCCGGAACGAGTATCTGCTGCTGGCGGACTACCAGTCCTATGTCGCCTGCCAGGACCGGGCGAGCGAGGCTTTCCGGTACAGGAAGAAGTGGACCGGGATGTCGATCCTGAACGTCGCCCGGATGGGGAAATTCTCCTCCGACCGCGCCATCCGCGAGTACTGTGAAAAGATCTGGCAGACGACGGCGATCATGGACTCGGAACAATACGTCTACTCAGGAGGTAAGGGCCGGGGCAGTAAAAAAGCGGAAAGTGCGTAGATGCTGAAGACTCATCCGGAATCGACCGCCCCGGGGCGCGGGGAGAGTTCACCGCTTGGCGCGGATAGCGGGCGCAAGCCATAGCGCCCGAGATTAGGGAGACCTTATGAATGGCAAGGAACTGGACTTCACCATCGAGCGGCTCGGCGAGTGCCGCTTCCTATCGCCTATGCAAGGGGGGCGGTTCACCTCAGACGGCGAGCGGATTCTGTATCACTCACGCTTCGAAGAGATCCGGGAGTATGTCGACGCGGGAAGGGAGCCGCCGGCGCTGGAGGTGGCCGGGCCGCGGGAGCGGGTCTTCTTCGACCCGGCGCGGACCGCCTGCGGCATCGTCACCTGCGGCGGCCTCTGCCCGGGGATCAACGACGTGATCCGCGCCGTCACCCTGAGCCTCTATCACCATTACGGGGTCTGCAAAGTCTACGGCTTCCGCTACGGCTACGAGGGGCTGGTGAAGCATCTTGGGCATACCCCTCTGCAGCTGACTCCTGAAGCGGTGAGTAACATCGGGGAACTGGGAGGGACGATCCTTGGCTCCTCCCGGGGGCCGCAGCAGCCGGCCGAAATGGTCGATTATCTGGAAGAGCTTGAAATCGGCATCCTCTTCACCATCGGGGGAGACGGCACCCTCAAAGGGGCCGGCGCCTTGGCGGCTGAGGCCCGCCGGCGCGGCTACCCCCTCAGCGTCATCGGCATCCCCAAGACGATCGACAACGACATCTCCTTCATCGAGCGGACCTTCGGCTTCGAAACCGCAGTGACCGAGGCGCAGCGGGCCATCTACGCCGCGCACGTCGAAGCGGCCGGCGCCCGCAACGGCATCGGCCTGGTCAAGCTGATGCGGCGCGACTCGGGGTTCATCGCCGCCTACGCATCCCTCGTCGACAGCCAGGTCAATTTCTGCCTGGTTCCGGAGTCCCCTTTTTCTCTGGCGGGTTTCCTGCGCGCACTGGAGCGGCGGCTGGAGGAACGCGACCATGCCGTGGTCATCGTGGCCGAGGGAGCGGGGCAGGACCTGCTGGCGGCGACGGCGGAGCGCGACGCGTCAGGGAACGTCAGATATGGGGATATCGGCATCTTTTTGCGCGACGCCATCAAGGACCATTTCGCCAGGGCCGGGCGGGAGATGACGCTCAAATACATCGATCCCAGCTACATCATCCGCAGCCAGCCGGCGAACACCCACGACTCGGCCCTCTGCCTCCTCCTGGGGCACAACGCCGTTCACGCCGGGATGGCGGGGCGGACCAACATGGTCGTCGGTACCTGGCACTACCACATCACCCATGTGCCGATCTCACTGGCGACCAGCGCCCGGCAGAAGATCGACCCGCAGGGGTGGCTCTGGAGCAGCGTCCTCGCCTCCACCGGCCAGCCGCGGGAGATGCTGTGAACCATGAAAAGGTGATGCCAATGGATGCCTCAGAGACTGGCATGCGCATCGATTAACAGCGACCTGACCGTTTTCTTCTATGCCTCGAGTGGTTGTTACCCCGGATGGTCCACCCGCTTGCCACCCACCGGGGTTTTTTTCAAGAGGAATGAAACAGGCCGACGCAGCGGGGTCCCTCACCAAGCTCACAAGGGCGTATCCAGGGGTGCCGCACCCAGCGGATGAAAAGTGGGAAGGATCTGTAATCAGCCGCTGCGTTTACCAGCAGAAAAGAGGGATACGATGGGGAACAAAAACAAGCGTGCGGAAATCATGGATGCAACCGTAAGCATCGTTGCCGAGCACGGCTTTCATGGAGCCTCCATGGAAAAGATTGCCGACACTGCCGTCGTGGGGGCAGGGACGATCTATCGCTATTTCGAAAGCAAGGACCACTTGGTGCAACAGACCTACAGGAAACTGGAGCGTCGCTGCCTGGTCGAAGTGATGAAGGACTATCCG
>NZ_KI421426.1:24726-56749 GCF_000472285.1 Desulfuromonas sp. TF | reverse complement strand
GGAAAACCTGCATTCCGGAGGAACCGCCTGCCGCTGAATTGTGCAGCGTTGTCGATCTTTTTCGGGAAGGAACTGAAAGCGCACGCGTCTATTCGGCACCGCTTTTCACACCTGGCACAGAGGCTGATATGGCACTGTCTGCTTTCCCCCGCAGAGTTTCTCTTCATGGATCAGTTTCACAGTTCGCCATTCCGGAAAACCTGCATTCCGGAGGAACCGCCTGCCGCTGAATTGTGCAGCGTTGTCGATCTTTTTCGGGAAGGAACTGAAACGAAGCTGTTCAGGAACATGCCTCCAGACATGCTGTTGGCAGTTGCCTGCGGACCGGTGATTCAGGCGATGCGCCTCAATGCGGCAGAAAGGATATTGAACGACGACCGGATCGCCAGAATTGTCGAAAGCTGCTGGGGCGCTGTGTTCCGGCACGAATCATAGGAGCACTCCTGTCACAGAGAACCTCAAAATTTGCCATGACGTGTCTCCGCGGTGATGGAAGTCCACAGGGGGGCAGGTCTTCAGATCTTCCCCTGTTCAGGACCTGACTTCACCGCTTCCCGCTCCTCCAGTTCCTCCTTGCAGGAAACACAATAGTGGGTATCAGGCTGCACTTCCAGCCGCTTCATGTTGATCTCTTCCTCGCAGCGGGTGCAGATGCCGTAGCTGCCGTCCTCGATGCGCCGGATCGCTTCGTCGATTTCCAGAATCTGCTCCCGTTTGCTGTCGCTCAGCACATGGAGGAAATCCCGCAGATCGTCGGTCATGCTGGCGTCTCCGGGATCGGGAACGCCGGTGTCCCGTAGGTCGGAGGCTTCGGCATGCTTGTGCTTAACCTCGATCCAGAGTTGTTCCCGTAAGTTCAGCAGTCTTTTTCGGAACTCCTCCATTTCTTTTTTATTCATCGATCTGCCCTTCCCCTTCTCCGAGGCATCGGCTGATGTCCCACGGTTTTTCCTGTCTCGTGCGGCATAACCGCCTGGTCGTACCTGCTCGTCTTCTCACTTTTTCCCCAGCATCCCACCGATGGCGCGGTCGATGAAGAACAGCCCGGCCCCTTCTTCACCGATGATGGAGATTTTGTCGAGAATCAGCTTGAAGATATGCTCCTCCTCGTGCTGCTCGGCCACGTACCACTGCAGGAAATTGAAGGTGGAATAATCTTCCTCCTTCAGGGAGGCGGAAACCAGTCCGTTGATCTCCTTGGTGATAGAGCATTCATGATCATATACCTTCTGGAAAAGATCGCTCACGGAGCTGAATTCGGTGGGCGGCGCCTTGATGTTTCCAACGACCGCCATCGAACCCGTTTCGTTCACATAGGTGAAGAGGCGTTCCATGTGATCGGCCTCCTCCTTTGCATGGGCGCGGAGAAACGCCGCGCAGCCCTCCAGGCCTTTGGCCTCGCACCAGGAACTCATCTGCAGGTAGAGGTTGGAGGAGTAGAATTCGAGATTGACGTGATCGTTGAGCTTCTTCACCAGATTCTTGCTGAGCATGGAAATCTCCTTTTTCCTCGGAATTCCGGACCATTTCGCAGCGGTAAATATCGGAAAGCTTCAGTGCAGCCGTTTCTTCTTCCCGGAAACCTCTACGAAGATATCCTCCATTTCATCTCCCCGGGACGCCGCCTCGTCTTCGGCCTGCAGCATGGCGTCCAGGATCGTCTCTTCCGGATATCGTTCAGCCGCATGTCCGACGCTCACGGCTTCCGTTGATCTTTCCACGGCCTCAAGGCGGCGCAGGATATCAAGGATCGCGGCGAGGCCGTAACCAAGTCCGCCGCCCAGCACCGCCCCGGGAAGACCGAAGGCCTTTCTGCCGACGATGGCGCCGCCGAAAACCCACAGCGATTTCATCTCTCCTCCCCGGAACTGTACTGAAGTTCGGCCCCTGGGGCTTCCCTTATTCCCAACTATGATAACTCCCGCCGCGTTGCTGTCAACATGACGCCTTTCCCCTTGACATCTGATTTAAACGTTTGTTTTAATCGACTGTATGTTTTCCAGCCCGGGAACCGTCACTGAAACACAGACAAGCCGAAACGCAGACAAGGTATATTGCCCATGACTCTACCCGACACCAAACAGCGCCTCCTCGATGCCGCTGAAAGGCTCTTTGCCGACGAGGGGTTTCACAATACCTCCCTGCGCGCCATCACCGGCCGGGCCAATGTCAACCTGGCGGCGGTCAACTATCATTTCGGTTCCAAGGAAGCCCTTCTCGATGCCGTGATCGAGCGCCGGCTCAGTCCTCTCAACGCCGTGCGCCGGGAGAACCTGGAGGCCGTGCGAGGAAAAGCGCGCGACGCCGGCAGGCGGCCGAAAACGGAGGAAACCCTCCGGGCCTTTGTCGAACCGACTCTGCGCTTCCGGGAAAGCGGCCCGGGAGCCGAAGCCTTCATCACCCTGCTCGGCCGGATCCTGGCCGAACCGGACGCTTCACTTCGCGAGCTGTTCATCCGCCGGATCAAGCCCCTCTTCCTGCTCCTGTTTCAGATTCTTCGGGAATCCCTGCCGCAATTGGATGAAAGGACTCTGTTCTGGCGGCTGCAGTTCATTCTCGGGGCCATGGGACACACGATGTGCTGGGCCGGCCGGTTCGGCGAACTGCCCGAAGAACTGCCGGCGCCGGGCGTGACTACCGAAACTCTGGTTCGTATGCTGCTCGATTTCTTAACCGCCGGATTGGAGGCCCCATGCGCCACCGCCAACGAATGATTCTTTGCGCCTTCGGCCTTGTCGCCCTGGCAGGCTGTTCCTTCCACCGGCCGCAGGAAGTCGCTCTGCCGGTGGAACTGCCGGAGGCCTACCTGGAACAGGGCGGAGTCTCTTCGAGAGCTCCCCTCCCCTCCTGGTGGGAGAGCTTCGACGACGTCCGGCTGAATGCCCTGATGACGGAGCTCTTTTCCGCCAACCTGGAGCTGGAGCAGGCTTTCGCCCGTCTCGACCAGGCCCGTTCCGCCGTGCGCAGCGTACGCAGTGCCCGGCGTCCTTTCGCCAACATTGAAGGCGAGGGGGGCCGTTCCAGGCAGCCGAGCTTTGCGGGGGACTTTACCGGGGACAATCAGAGACTGGCGGCGGCGGCCGGTTTCGAAGTCGACCTCTGGGGCAAGCTGGCCGCCCGCACCAGGGCCGCCGAAAAGGATGCCCAGGCCCGGCTTGAAGAGCTGCAGATCATTTATCTGGGGCTTTCAGCCCAGCTCGCCGACCTTTATTACCTGGCCGTGGAGCAGCGGTCTCAGATCGACCTGGCCGACCAGGCCACCGCCTCCTTCGCCGACACCCTGAAGAGGGTCGAGGACCGCTACCGAGCCGGGCTGGCGCCCCCTCTGGACGTCTATCAGGCGCGGCAGAGCCTGGCCGGCGCCCAGGCCAGCCGCCATGTTTTCGAGGCCAATCTCGCCGCCGCCGAGCACGCCATCGCCGTGCTCCTCGGCCGCTATCCCGACCGGGAAACGGCGGGCGACCTGGCTGCGCTCCCCTCCATTCCCGAAGCTTTTCCCGTCGGCCTGCCGGCGGAACTGGTCGGACGGAGACCTGACCTGAAAGCGGCTCTGCGGCGCATCGAGGCGGCTGACGCCCGGGTGGCCGCAGCCATCGCGGAGCGCTTCCCCACCATCAACCTTTTGGGAAGCTACGGAAGCAGCCGTCAGGAATTTTCCACGGGCCTTATCGAGGGTGATTTCTGGAGCCTGCTCGGCCGGCTCATTCTGCCGGTCGTCGACGGCGGCCGGAGGAGGGCCGAGGTAGACCGCAGCCGGGCCGTGGTGCGCGAGGCGGTGGGACGGTATCAGCAGGACGTGCTGGAGGCTTTTCGAGAGGTGGAGGACGCCCTGTCCGACAACCGGGCGGATGAACAGCGCATCGTCCGGCTGGAGGAAAACGGGGCGGCGGCCGAAGCGGCCCTTCGGCTCTCCCTCGACAACTATCTCGACGGGCTCAGCGATTATCTGCCTGTCCTGACCGCCCAGCGCTCCGATTTCGAGGTCCGGAGCCGCCTTCTCACCGCCCGCCGCCAGCTCATCTCCGACCGCATCACCCTGGCGCGCGTGCTGGGAGGCGACTGGATGATCGAGCCGATCGAAGACCGGCTGACCTCCAACACCAAAGGATCCGATTCATGAGTGCAAACAAGCGCTGGCTCAAGATTCTTCTTCCTGTTCTCATCGTGGCACTCGGCGCGGTCGGGATGTACCTGATGGCTGGCTCCCGCACCGCACCGTCGAAGACGTCCAGGGAGAACCCCGGAATGCTCGTCGAGGTCATGAAGATGCAGCGCCGGGACCATCCTGTTCAGATCCGCGCCACGGGCACCGTGCAGCCGAGACGGCAGGCGGAGATCACGCCGCAGGTGAGCGGCCGGGTGGTGGAGATGGCGCCGAACCTGGTCGCCGGCGGCTTCTTCCAAAAAGGCGACCTTCTTTTCGCCATCGAACCTCTCGACTACCGGCTGGGAGTCGACCGGGCCAGATCCGCGCTTGCCAAGGCCGAGGTGGAGCTGGCCACCATCGAGAGCCGCGCCCGCATCGCCCGCAGCGAATGGAATCGGCTCAATCTGGAAGACGGCGGCAAGCCCAATCCCCTGGTTCTGTTCGAGCCCCAGCTCAAGGAGGCCCGGGCCGCGGTCGCCTCGGCGGAGGCCTCCCTCACCCAGGCCGAGCTCGATCTGGCGCGGACTCGGGTCGAGGCGCCCTTCAACTGCCGGATTCGCAGCGAGCAGCTCGATCTCGGGCAGTATCTGCGTGCCGGAACAAGCGTGGCCGTCGTCGCCGGAACCGATGCCGCCGAAGTGATCGTCCCCCTGCCGCTGGAGGAGATGCGCTGGGTGCGGATTCCCGGCCCTCGCGGCGGCGAAGGCTCTTCCGCCACCATCCGTTTTAACAGCGGAGGGGAGACCTTCGAATGGTCCGGACGGATCGTCCGATCCCTTGGCGAGGTCGATGCGCGCGGGCGCATGGTCCGCGTCGTGGTGGAGGTCGGCGATCCTTACGGGATGAAAGGTCCCGCCAGGAAGCGCCCAGAGCTGGCCATCGGCATGTTCGTCGAGGCCGTTCTGCACGGAGAGACCCTGCCGGCGGTGTTCGCCCTGCCCCGCAAGGCCCTGCGGGACGGCGATACCGTCTGGGTGGCGGATGCGGACAACCTCCTTCGCATCCTGCCGGTAGATGTGGTGCGCCAGGAAAAGGATGAAGTGCTGGTGGCGGGGGGTCTGCCGGAGGATGCCCAGCTGGTACTGACGTATGTTACCGGAGCGGCCGAAGGAATGAAGCTGCGGCCGCTGGGCGAAGGAGAGACCCGATGAAAGGCGCCGTCCAATGGATGACGCGCAATCACGTTGCGGCCAACCTCCTGATGCTCGTCCTCGTTCTCGGCGGTCTGCTGAACGGCCCCTCCATCAAGCAGGAGGTCTTCCCCGAGGTCACCCTCGACCGCATCCAGGTCCAGGTGGCCTACCCGGGAGCCGGTCCCGAAGAGGTGGAGGAAGGGATCCTGCTCAAGGTGGAGGAGAACCTCACCGGCGTCGACGGGATCAAGGAGATCAAGTCCCTCGCCGCCGAAGGGATGGGCATCGTCACGGCAGAGATCTACGCCGGCGAAGACGCCGACCGGGTCCTGCAGGACATCAAGAGCGAGGTCGACCGGATCATCACCTTCCCCGAGGATGCCGAGAAGCCCGTCATCAGCAAGCTCCTGAACCGACAGGAAGTCATCTCCGTCGTCGTCTACGGCGAGGTGTCCGAACGCAGCCTGCGCGAGCAGGCGGAAGCGATCCGGGACGAACTGCTGGAGCTTCCCGACATCACCCAGGTCGACCTCGGCGGGGTGCGCCCCTACGAAATCTCCATCGAGATCCGCGAAGAGAACCTGCGCCGGTACAACCTGACTCTCGAGCAGGTCGCCCAGCGGATCCGGCGCGCCTCTCTCGACCTTCCGGGAGGTACGATCAAGACCGAGGGAGGTCAGATCCTGCTGCGCACCATGGAACGCCGCTACTGGGGTCCCGGGTACGCCGACATTGTCGTTCTCACGGCGGAGGACGGCACCCAGGTCCGCCTCGGGGATATAGCCGAGGTCCGCGACGATTTCCGCGATACCGACGAGTTCGCCCGCTTCGACGGACAGCCGGCGGCCATGGTCAAGGTTTTCCGTATCGGCGAGCAGAAGCCGATCGAGATCTCCGAAACGGTTAACAGGTTCGTGGCAGAGAAACGCGCAGGCCTCCCCCCCTCCCTGCACCTGTCCACCTGGAACGACTCCTCCGAGATCTTCGCCAGCCGCATGAACCTGCTCAAGAAGAACGCCCTTCTCGGCCTCACCCTGGTGGTCATTATTCTCGGCCTGTTCCTGGAGATCCGCCTCGCCCTCTGGGTCATGCTCGGGATACCGATCTCCTTCTTCGGCACCCTGCTGCTGATGCCCGCCCTGGGCGTGTCGATCAACATGATCTCCCTGTTCGCCTTCATCCTTTCTCTGGGGATCCTGGTCGACGACGCCATCGTGGTGGGAGAAAACATCTACGAACAGCGGCAGAAGGGCAAACCCTACCTGCGCGCAGCCATCGACGGCGCCCTGGAAGTGGCGATTCCGGTGACCTTCTCCATCCTGACCACGGTGGCCGCCTTCCTTCCCCTGGTGTTCGTCACGGGGATGATGGGGAAGTTCATCAAGGTCATCCCGCTGATCGTCATCACCCTGCTGCTGGTTTCCCTCGTCGAATCGCTCTTCGTCCTTCCCGCCCACCTGGCCATCGGCCGCCCCATGCAGGCCCCGGGCGGACTGATCGGGGCCATCGACCGCAACCGGCGACGCTTCGGCGCCGGGCTCGACCGTTTCGTCGCCGGTCCCTACCGCCGGGCTCTCGATCTCAATCTGCGCTGGCGCTACGCCAGCCTCGCCTGCGGCGTCGCCATGCTCCTGCTTGCCGTCGGCCTGGTGCGGGGGGGAATCATCAAATTTCACTTCATGCCCGAGGTGGACGGCGACGTCATCATCACCTCGCTGCAGATGCCCCGCGGCACTCCGGCGGAAGAGACCGGACGGGTCCAGCAGTACATCGTCGACGAGGCGATGGCGACGGTGGCCGAGTTCGACCGGGCACGCCCGGAAGAGGAATCGGTGCTGCGCAACGTCTATGCGGTGACCGGGGCTACTCTCATGGGCGGCGGTCCCATGGGGTGGGCACCTGAATCCGGCTCGCACCTTGCCGATATTGCCCTTTTCCTCACCGAGGCCGAGGAGCGCGGCATCCCCACCGCCGAGATTTCCCGGCGCTGGCGGGAGAATGTGGGGGAGCTGCCCGGCATCGAGTCCCTGACTTTTACGGCGAACCTGATGCGGATGGGGGCCAACATCGACATTCAGCTGGCCCACGAGGACTTCGGGGTCCTCGACCGCGCCTCGGAACAGATCCGAGCAGCACTGGCGGAATACCCTGGAGTCGGCGACATTCAGGACACCTATGCCCGGGGGAAGCGGGAGATCAAACTGCGCCTGACCCCGGAAGCGCGTACCCTGGGGATCACCGAAGAGGAACTCGGCCGCCAGGTGCGCTCGGCCTTCTATGGAGCCGAAGCCCTTCGCCTGCAGCGCGGGCGAAACGAAGTCAAGGTCATGGTCCGCTATCCTGAAGATGACCGGCGTCATCTCCACGATTTCGAGACGATGCGCATCCGCACCCCCGACGGCGGCGAGATCCCCCTGCAGCGCGCGGCGTTTATCGAGGAGGGGTTCGGCTTCTCGGAGATCAACCGCACCGACCGCAAGAGGGTCATCAACGTCACCGCCAGCGTCGACAGCAAGCAGGCCAATGCCGGAGAGATCCTGACCGAGCTCCGGGGCGGACTGCTGGTGGAGCTGGCCCACGATTTTCCGGGCCTCGCCTTCAACCTCGAAGGGGAGGAGAAGGAGCGCCGCGAATCGATGGCCAGCATGCTGAAAGGTTTTCAGCTCGCGCTGGTCGCCATCTTCGCCCTGCTGGCGATCGCTTTCCGCAGCTACAGCCAGCCGGTGCTGATCATGGCCGCCATCCCCTTCGGCATCATCGGGGCGATTCTCGGACACATGATCATGGGCTTCAGCCTGAGCCTGCTCAGCCTCTTCGGCATCGTTGCCCTGGCCGGAGTCGTGGTCAACGACTCGCTGCTGCTCATCACTCGCACAAACGAGGAGCGCCGTGACGGTAAAGATTCCCACCTGGCCCTCCTCGACGCCGCCACGCGCCGCTTCCGGCCGATCCTGCTCACCTCGCTGACCACCTTCTTCGGCCTGATGCCGATGATTCTCGAAACCAGCGTTCAAGCCCAGTTTCTCATCCCCATGGCCATCAGCCTCGCCTTCGGAATCCTCTTCGCCACAGGCATCACACTACTGCTGATCCCGGCCTTCTATCTGATCCTCGAAGATATTCGCGCGCTGTTCGGCCTGCGAGGCGGGCACGCCGACCATACCCCGGAGGCGGAAAAAGGCTGATTCCATTTGCTTGGAAATAGCGGTTCCCAGAAAACTGTTTCCATCGGCGACAAGTTTTTGTATTGTGAAGATCAGGAGACTTATTTAACTCTAACTGAGAAGGCCGTTCTGTGAATATAGATACGATCAAGGAAGGCCATCGACCTGAAGCCGCCCGATAGACCTCCCGGAAGTGAGGCGCAGTTTTTTTGTTCAGACCGGGATTCGCCCGTCTCCCCCTTTTGTTGTTATAGTTTTTACGAGAATTTGTTGCGTGAAAGTGAATTCTTACAGGAACACACAAGGATTCGGCAATGCCCGATGCAGAAAAAAACGGCCAGCCGCTGAGTCGGGGAGAGCTCATCACCGCCCTTATGCACTACTACCGGGCGGAAGCCCAGCGCAGCCTGAGCTGGCGGGAGCGACTTGACCGCACCACGAACTGGGCGGTCGGCGCCACGGCCGCTTTTCTCGGCTTCGGCTTCAGCCATCCCGAATTCACTCACACGTTCTTTATTTTCGGCCTGGCGATTATTTACATTCTGCTCTTCGTCGAGTCGCGCCGGTACCGATTTTACGATGCCTATGAATATCGCGTGCGGCTGCTGCACCAGAATCTCATCTACCGCATCGTTTCCGAGGGAAGAATGGATTTCGAAAGCGATATCTTCTGGAGGGCGGAGCTGGCTTCGGATCTGCGTTATCCCCAGTACAAAATGGGTCTCAGCGACGCTATCGGCCGTCGCCTCTATGCCAATTACATCTACCTGTTCGCAATCCTGCTCGCCGGCTGGCTGCTGAAAATCAAGGTCCATCCGGAGGCGGCGACCTCCTGGCGCCAGTACCTGGATCAGGCCGCCATCGGGACGTTCCCCGGCGCCCTTACCCTGGCTTTTATTTTTCTGTTCGCAGCTCACCTCGTCTTTCTGGTCCGCATCGGCCGCCGCCGCCGGGGCGGACGGGACTTCCTGTATGCGAAAAAATAAAGTTTCCTGAACACTCCCTCTTTTCAGCAGGCAATACGGAATATGAAAGAATTCTTTAAGGACACCCTGGCCAACGGTCTGAGGGTGATGACGGTCGAAATGCCGCACCTGCACAGCGCCGAGATGGTCTGCTATGTCGGTACCGGCAGCCGCAACGAGGAAGCCGAGACGGCCGGCATCAGCCATTTCCTCGAGCACATGGTCTTCCGGGGGACGGTGGACCACCCCTCCAGTCTCCTCCTGGAGCGCGCCTTTGAAGCGATCGGCGGAGCGGTCAACGCCTCCACGGATCTCGAAACCACCTGCTTCCATTCCCGCCTTCATCCCGCACATCTCCGGGAGGGCGCCGCCCTTTTCGCCTCCATGCTGTGCCGCCCCCTCCTGGGGGATCTGGAAACGGAGCGAAAAATCATCCTCGAGGAGGCGCTGGAGGACATCAACGAGAAGGGGGAGGAAATCAACCCCGACAATCTGACCGCACGGCTCCTCTGGCCGGGAACCTCTCTCGCTCTTCCCACCGTGGGCACCCGCGAATCGATCCACAATATCGGACTCGAGCACCTGCGCCGGCATCATGAGGCCTTTTACCGCCCCGACAATACCGTCATCGCCGTCGCCGGACCGGTGTCCCGGGAAGAGCTGCTGGCGGCGGTCGAAGCCGAGTTCGGCGGATGGCGGGAAAAAGGTCCGAGGACGCCCCCTTCCCGCCTGCCTGCGTTTGACGATCAGGAGCCGGAGTCGGTGTGGGTGGGCGACTCCGGCTCCCAGGTTTCCCTGCAGATGGCCTTTCGGGTCCCTCCTCGGCACAGCCCGCATGCCGTCCCGCTGCGGGTGCTGCGAAGAGTTCTCTCCTGGGGGGCCTCGTCACGACTGATGCTGAACCTGAGGGAGCGGCTGGGACTGACCTACCATGTGGAGGCCGGCCTCACCCTGTACGATGACTGCGGCTGCCTCACCGTCGACATCTCCCTCAACCCTGTTAATCTGGTCACGGCGGTTCGGGAGCTTCTGGTCATTTTTCAGGATTTATGCGACGAGGCGGTGGGTGAGGAGGAACTAGGTCGGGCGGTCCAGAGCTATCTCTACGATCTCGACTTCAGCCGGGACCATCCGGACGAGATGTCGGTGCGCTACGGATGGGGTGAGCTGGTGGACTATTTGAGAACGCTGCAGGATGACCGACGGGACATCGCGGCAGTCACCCCGCAGGCCCTTTTCGCCACCTCCAGGGAATTCTTCACGGCGAAGGCTCTCAAGGTCGCGGTGGTCGGCCCCTGGCGGAAAAAAGACCGGGCGGAGGTGGAAAAACTGCTGACGGGATTCAGGAAGGGATAAGGCTGGGCTACCTCCTGATGGCCAGGGCCACCCCCGTCACCGAGATGCCCATCCCCAACAGGGCGGCTATGCCGAGCCGTTCCCCGAACATAAAGAAGGCGAGCAGGGTCGTGACCGGCGGGACCAGATAAAACAGGCTGGCTACCCTCGATGCCTCGCCCCTGCGGATCAGGACGTTGAGCAGGCTGATCGCGCCCAGCGACAGAACCAGGACGAGCCAGGCCATGGCGAAGATGAACCGGCCGCTCCACTGAACCTGCATGGTTTCGAACAGGGGGGCGCAGAGCGCCAGGACCAGGGTCGAGGCGCCAAACTGGATGACGGCCCCGCTGCGCAGGTCCATGGCGCAGCAGAACCGCTTCTGGTACAGAGTGCCGGCCGTCATGCCGAACAGGGCGATCAGCGACATCACAACCCCCACCTTATTGCCGCCGGCGAACGAAATCTTGTCGCCCAGCACCAGAAACATGCCTGCCAGGCCAAGGACAAAACCGACCCATTGCCGGCCGTAGACTTTCTCCCCCAGGACCCGGCTGGCCACGACCGCGGTGAACAGCGGCTGAAGGCCGACGATCAGCGAGACGATTCCCGCCGGCAGCCCCTCATAAATGGCGCAGAATACGCCGCCGATATAGAGGACATTGACCATCAGGCCCGAGACGGCGATGTGAACCCACTGCATGGGAGAGACAGGCCAGGGGGCTCTGAGCACCAGGGTCAAAGCCAGGAACAGCAGGGTGACTGAACCGTATCGCCACAGCAGAAACGTCAGCGGTTCGGCATAGGGGAGGCCGAACTTTGCGCCGATGAACCCCGTGCTCCAAAGCAGAACAAACAAGCCCGGAACCCCGACCTGCTGGTATCGATTCGATTCCCACGTTGAAGTTGCTGCAGATGCTTGTAGTGTCACGTCATCGCTCCCTTTTCCCCTGCCCCCTCTGCACCACTGCGGCAGGGCCCATTCAATAAGGCAACGCTACTACAAATCCCGGCAAAATAAAACAGCTTTATAAAAAGATCGCGTTCTGTCAAAAATGGATTCCGCCTGCGGAAAGGTCGTACCTTGGCGAAGAAAGAAGCGGAGGGGGAATGCGGGCAGGGTTCAAGCGAGGGCAGGATTTTTTACATTGTCCCTCGCAGGCGGGACTCATGCGTCATAGCTGATGATCGCCACGTCGGCGGCCCTGTCCCGGATGGGGATCAACTTCTGGTACTCCTCGGAGTCGTACCAGCTCTGCAGGGACTCCTGATCGGAGAATTCGATGACCACGGCCAGATCATAGGGATGCTCACCGGCCAGCACGGAGGCGCGCTTTCCCCGAAAGAGGGTCCGCCCATTGAAGGGGAGGAGCGACTCGCGCACCCCCTTCACGTAGACGCCCCACTGGACCGGGTCCTTGACGGTGATATGGCCGATGAGATATGCAGGCATTTCTCCTCCCTTGATATTGATTCGTTCCTTCTCACCCCACCATGTTCTCGACTGCTCGATATGAAACACAAGCAAAAGGGTCAAATCTTTATTGTTTGACAGCTGTCATCCAGTCTGTAAATCACCTCTTCCAGCTTTTGATCCTGGACAATACGTTCCCGCAACCGCTTCCGCTCTTGGCTCACCGCACTGTAATCGATGCCAAACAGCGCGCCTATCTCGTCCTTTGAGCCCCCCATGCCGATAGAGCAGATCCGTCGCCAGCCGTCGAAGGTCCCCTTTTTCGCTTTTCAATGTTTCAAGATCTTTTCCCGTTTCCTCCTTGATCAGCTTGAGTATCGCTCGCGAGTCTTGCTTTGACCCCTGTTGCTGTAATTCGGCGCGCTTGGAGCCAATCACTAAAAGCAGTATCATCAGTCATCCATGAACTCGTGTAATGATCGAAATTTGCGTTCTCCCAAACGTTCCAACCTTGAAGGAGTCAAATCCCGTTCCATCCAGTACAAAGCGGAATAGCCCGACCTTACACTAAGTTCTTTAAGTTCTTGTTTTGATTTATACATTGTGTAAATTGAATGCATGCACAGACCAGTCGCCAAAACAATCTGTTGCCTAATAGAGTCCAATCCTAACATTTGAGAAATTAAAAAAGGGACAGGCAAACCCAAGGACTGAACACCAAACCATCCTGATACAGATAAAATATCTGCACTTTTTCTAAATTCGTCCGCGGATCTTCTCACATCTTCAATAGCTAACTTAACTTTTTCGAGCTTGATATCTAAATTTTCATAGTTTTTCAACTCATTACTCAGGCTATTAATTGTGGACCTAAAGCTCTTTATTTCATCTCTTCTTCTTTCCCTAAATTTGATTATTTTGTTAGGCTCCAATTCAGAAATATTAAGTGGGACAATGTTATCAATCATCAAAGATGCAAGAACTATGGCAGAAGAATCTTCGTCCTCTTGGTGAAATATCTCCCATGGGTCGTGGGTAAACGCTCCATCGCTTTCATAATAATTGATAGCTGTCCATGCATCCATATCATCGGTTGCAAGTCCCAAATTGTTTTTCTTTGCTATCTCATTTGACAAGTAAAGCATATAAGTTGAGGCTAAATTTTTTGGAACGTGGATCCAGGTATCGTCCTCTGAACACCCTAAATCCCGGAATAAACTTCTTATACGGTCATCGGCTTTTGAGTAGTGAATTCTTTCGAGTTCTTCAACGTCAGTCATTGCATCTTGAAGGACCGATGCGTCCCAATTTTCCAATTTACATAGAAATTTATCACCAGCCTCAGTAGAATAATCAGTCGGATCAATTGAAATTCCGATATCACCACTATCTAAGAGTTCCATTATTTCTGGATGATCAACGGGAAAAAAGTGAGGTGGGACAATTCTAAATATTTTGTCGTAAAATAAAGCAAGATATTTCAGCCTTGAAGGGCTATTAAATTCTATATAAGGATAATACAAGGCAAATTCTTTCACAAGAAACCTCCTAATTTTTTAATATTCTATATATTATATGGAAAACTTCGCAATCTTGATAATATAGCATCGGATCTCTTTGTTAAATCTACTGTCACAAATCTTATTCTATGGCCCTGAATCTGTACGATTTCATCAACATCTCTGCCAATGGCCGGGTGAAGAAGCATGCCTTCAGCATTCTTGCCGAATTCGTTATCCTCTTGGGATCTCAAGTAGGCATAAATCTGATAAATGTACCCGCTCTTTAAAACTGCCGCGCGATAAGCTGTGCTGGCAAAGATTCCGGTGAACTTCGTATCGATGACGATCCGTCGGCGGGCTTTTCGATTCTCGAGAACGATATCGGTCTTCATTCCTGGCAGGATTGCAGGAATGCCAGAGCTCGCCTGTTCAAGTGGCCATTCCAACCGCTGACCTTGGTAAACCTTCCACCCGGTATCAGGTGTAAGCTCTGAGGCGTAGAAGTTCCCAACTGCTCTCTCAAACAACTTCCTGACGAACACCTCGTCTTTCGCAAACCGGGACAGTGAATAATCCCCTTCATCCTCCGTCGGGAGGACGAGGTCAAACACAATTCTCGACAGGGTCACCATCAGCAGATCTTCGGAATCGTGGCGGGCAATCTGGTCAGAAATCATTTCGCTGCGAGAAGGGCGACAGCCACTGACCCCTAGCCGCCCCAGGTCCCCCGCAAGCATCCGACAGCGGTGAGCCAGTACGTCATCGTCCACTCTGTTGGCAACTGCATCCAAGGCGGCCCGCACAAGCCGGTTCCTCGGCGTGTCAATCGTGTGCTCTTCAAACCGGCAAGCTACCTGCCCCCTCTGCAACAACTCCTTCGAGAAGGTCTCCAGTAGGTCGATTCGACCACGAACCCGGTTCAGGTTTGCTTGCTTCTGTTTGTAACCGCGACTGAGATTTCGCCTTAGCCGGTGTTCCACGGCATGCGCTAGAAGGCGGCCGATCAGGGTTGGCAGGTCGGGAGACTCTTCCACCTCCGCATCGAACTTGCCGAAGAATTTCCCCAGGTCCGAGGCGTAGAGAAGCAAAAGCCAGAGGTTCCGTACCGGTATGCGTCCGACCAAGTGGACTTGGTCCGGCTCTGCTGTAGTAGCCGCCAAATTCATTCGAGGCCCGACAGAAGGCGTCCTTTTGCTTCGACCGCCTTCTGAATGGCGTCGAACCAATACTCTTCCAGCAAGGGGGCGATCTCGGTTTCTACGACCTGCCGGAACCAGGTGCGGGGCTTGGAAATGTTCCTTAAGGGGGTCACGAAACTATGTCCGACTCGGAACTGCGGACCGAGGGTGCGGTCGTTCTCGATCTCCTTGTTCAATTCTGTCATTCGCTCCTGGATGAGGGAAATCGCATCAAGATCGAGACCGCCCTGCGTCTGACACCATTGACTCCATGACTCCCCAAGCTGGGGCTCTAGGGTGATAAAGGCGAACCTCCGTCGGAGTGCCAGGTCGACAAGCGCCAGGGAGCGGTCCGCGATATTCATCGTCCCAATCACGTGAAGATTCGGGGGAATATGGATCCGCTCATCCATTCCGCGGGGGTAGGCAAGTTCAAGGGCTTCTTCAGACTTCCGCTTGCCGTCCTCGAGAAGAGTCAGCATTTCCCCAAAAACTTGGGCGGGATTGCCCCGATTGATCTCTTCGATGATGAAGACGAAGGGCAGATCCGGCTCACTGGCAGAGGCCTGAACCGCCTCAAGGAAAACTCCATCCACGAGTTTCAGACCGCCCCCGTTCTGGGGGCGCCAACCACGTATGAAATCCTCGTAGGAGAGTGAAGGGTGGAACTGCACTGTGCGCAGACGTGACCGGATGATCTTGCGGTCTTTCGAGCCGAGAAGCGCATATCCGAGTCGCTTGGCGAGCCAAGTCTTGCCTGTTCCCGGGGGACCTTGAAGGATCAAGTTTTTCTTTTCCGAGAGTCGGGAAAGCACTGCCTCCAGCGCAAGCTTGGGGAGAAAACAACCTTCGGCGATGATGGTATCAATCGAATATGTCGGAGCAGCCGTAACCGAGGTCGAAACCTCTTCGGCGACGATCAAGTCATCATTGGCTGCGCCGGTCTCCTCGTATGCCCCTGAATACCTTTTTGCAAAGTAAGGGACCTTCAGCCAGAAATCATAATCCTGCGGGGCATCGGCAAAGGTGAACAGAACCAATCTCCTCGCCAGGTCATCATCGGGATCTGCCTCGACCAGCGTTGTTCTATAGGTATAAAAATACCAGTCCTTCGGGGATGATGGCGGGTCCCAATGCACCCGAACGGTCGAACCGTCTCCCATATTCTCCGTGATCGTGCCGGTTGCCTTGATTCGCATACATGAGACCGCCTTGCCACCCACACTGAACGGCAGGTTGTGTTTTTGAACAAAGGATGCCTTGATGGCAATGCGATCGCCGGCCTTCATCCTCTCTACCAAGTTAGAAAATTTATCATCGTAGCCATTCTGCCAGACACCCTCCCGGCGGAAACGATTAAGTTGGTCCTCTTCGCCCCAAACGGCTCCGGCAAACCAGAACTGTCGACTGGTGTCTTTTAATAGCTCCGTGGCAGCATTGACCGACTCAGGCGCGGGCTCATCCTCATCACTATCCTTATAGCTGGAATGTATATCCTTATAAATTGCCAGTGCTTGAGCATGGTCGAGAGAGGTCTCACGTCCGGCCTCCGTTAATTTCCAGATTCCGTATTTGCTGGGATCGATTAACCCAGCTTTGGAGAGGTAAAAGCGTGCCCACGCCACCTTGTTTTCGAATTTGGTCTGTCCGCTCTTGTTGACCCCTTCGATCTCCGCCTGGGGAACCTCGATATGGCTCGAAATCCAATCGAGAACATCCGCCGGCTTGGCCTCTCCGCCCAACTCCCGAAGAGCATCTAGAACTGGAGCGAAATAGGTGACAAATCGTGGTCCGGCCTTTTTCTGTTTTTCCTCGGATGTTGTCCCCTGAAGATCCAGTTTCTCGGGTGCGGCATCCGCCCATTTGAAGACCTTCTCCTGCTGTTCCCGGACGAAGGCCTGGGGGTCTTTTATGTCATGTCCAACATCCCTGGCGGCGGCAAGAAACCCCTCAAGAGCACCACCTTCGAGCAGCCCTGTTGGAACACTTTCCCTGCTGACGACGATGGCACTCGGCATCGGCCAACCGCGCTCATGGGCGATGGTTACAAGTTGCCCCAGGTGCTGCGGCATTCGGCGCCGGGCCTGAGACCATGGCATATTGTTTGCGGCAGCCAGATCCCCATAGGAGAGGAACTGTTGTTTCCGAGCAGCTTCCAAAATCGCGGCATACGACTTCTGCAGATCGAGACGAAGGTCTTCAGGCATCTAATGTACTCCCTCCCTAGCAGTCAACTAGTCACTAAGATTATCTTAATTATTCAGGCTCAGCGAGAGGACACCCCAAATGTCTCTTCGGCCTGATTTTGCAGCATGCGCCTTTATCGAGGCGGGGGAATGATCCAGACTTATTCCTCGGAACATCCCCATATATTGCCATTGATCCGCGGCCTTCTTGATGAAAGTCGGAACAGACGCGGCAGAGTCAAGAAAAGACCTTGCATATCGCTCTTTGTGCGGCCCCTTTCCCACGAGGAGGACATGGGGAGAATCCGGGTTTTTATCAGGATTCAGCGCGATGGCGACGACAACGGAATTCTTGTGCAGAAGACAGCTATCCCCGCCGGCTCCAACTGCATCTGCGAGCTCTTTGCGGGTCAGGATGTCTCCGACGATCAGGTTCATATCTCCCTGACATCACCCATGTCCTCGGCGTTTCTATTGCGGATTAGACCTCAACAATTCAGTTTGAGCAGACTACCATCAATAAAAATTTCAGTGAAGTGAAATTAAAGAACAAAAAAGGACAGGCTACTTGTATCGAAAAGTAGCCTGTCCTTTTTTTCTCTGGCGATGTCGGGGGATGCAGTCCGCCGATCGTCCCTCACCCCACCATGATCTCAAACTGCTCGATATGAAAGGTGGGGCGGGCGGTGACGGCGATCTGTTTTTCGAAGCGCCGCTCCAGCTCCTCGATGCCGGGCCGCTCCTCGTCGCCGAGGAGCGCGGCGATGTCGGGATGGACCAGGAGGGTGAGGCGGTAGCCGGGGAGGGATCCGATTTCCCGGCGCAGATCGCGGAAGATCTCGTATGCCATGGTGGTGCGGCTCTTGACGGTCCCCTTCCCCTCGCAGTACGGGCAGGGCTCGCAGAGGGTCCGGCCGATGCTCTCCCGCACCCGCTTGCGGGTCATCTCCACCAGCCCGAGCTCGGAGATCTTGAGGATATTGGTCTTGCTCTTATCGCTCTTGAGCGCCTCCTCCAGAGACGAGTGGACCCGCTCCCGATTCGCCTCCTTCTCCATGTCGATGAAGTCGATGATGATCAGCCCGCCGATGTTGCGCAGCCGCAGCTGAAAGGCGATCTCCTTGACCGCTTCCAGGTTGGTCTTGAAGATGGTGTCCTCGAGGTTGTGCTTGCCCACGAAGCGGCCGGTATTGACGTCGATGGCGGTCAGGGCCTCAGTCTGCTCGATGATGATGTAGCCGCCGCTCTTGAGCCAGACCTTGCGCCCCAGGGCCCGGGAGATCTCCACTTCGAGTCCGAAGGCGTCAAAGATCGGCTCGTCGTCTTCATACAGTTCGATGGCGTATTTGAGGTGCGGCATGAAGGTGCCGATGAAGCGGACGATCTTGTCGTATTCCTCCCGGGAATCGACCACGATCCGCTCCACCTCTTCGGTCAGGGTATCCCGCAGCACCTTGCTGGTCACATCCAGGTCCGAGTGAATCAGGCTCGGCGCCCCCTTCCCCTCCCTGCGCGCGGCGATGGACTGCCACAGCCCGACCAGAAAGTCCATGTCGGTGCGCATGTCGTCCTCGCTTTTGCCCTCGGCGGCGGTGCGCACGATAAACCCGGTCCCCGCCGGACGGATCCGCTCGACGATCTGCCGCAGGCGGTCTTTCTCCTCCTCCTGCTCGATGCGGCGGGAGATCCCCACATGATCGACGGTCGGCATGAAAACGAGATTGCGCCCCGGCAGGGAAATGTGCGAGGTGATGCGGGCCCCCTTCGTTCCGATCGGCTCCTTGGCCACCTGCACCAGCAGTTCCTGCCCTTCCTGCAGAAGCTCCTCAATGGGGGGCAGGGGCGGATGCTCTTCAGTCAGCTCGGCGAGGTTGGCCGGAGAATTTCCACCGTCGATGAACTGCTCCACGGCCTCCATTTCGTCCAGAACGTCGGCGACATAGAGAAACGCAGCCTTCTCCAGACCGATGTCGACGAAGGCCGCCTGCATCCCGGGAAGAACCCGGATCACCTTTCCCTTGTAGATGTTGCCCACAATCCCCCGCTCCCGCGTCCGCTCGATAGAGAGTTCGGCAATATGGCCGTTCTCCAGCAGCGCCACGCGGGTTTCGTGGGAGGTGGTGTTGATGACCAGTTTTTTGGTCATGAAACCTCCGGAATCCGTTAAAAGTGTTGTATATCGAAAAAATCATAATTTTTTTGTAGGGAGACCCTGCCCGCCTCACGCCTCACGCTCCTACCCGAGCACCACCGCCGTCTTGCGGATGCGCAGGGAGCGCGCTCCCTCCACGGTCAATCCGAGCAGGTGCGCGGCCAGCAGGGTCGGACTCCCCTTGACCATGGTCAGCAGCAGGTCGCCGTCGGCCTGTTCGAGGCCGATGACGTCCGGGCGAAGGTCGACGCTCACCCTCTTTCCGCCCTTGTCGCGCCCGACCAGAACCTCGCTGGCGGTCAGAAAATCCTCCAGGCGCCGGTCCAGGTCCTCCGGCGTCTCCGGCGGCAGGCCCACCCGGTAAAGAACCTCTTTAATGCTAACAGAGGGAGAGGGACTTTGCCAGGGGAGTGAGGCCCCCTCCAGAACCTTGAACCCCTCCGGCAGCTGTTCGTTGAGCGCCTCGACGATTTCACGGGCGCTGCGCGGCCGGAAAAGTTCCAGGTCGATGATCTCGGCATCGCTCTCCACCCCCGTGGGGAGCGCATCGGGGAAGGATATCCGCGGCTGGGGGTGAAACCCGGCGGAGAAGCGAACCGGAAGGCGGGCCCGGCGGGCCGCCCGGTGAACGACCGTCATGAATTCCAGATGCCCCACGAAGCGGGCCTTGCCATCCTTGCGCAGGCGCACCCGCACCTTGCAGCGCTCTTCCTCGCCCGGCAGTTCCGTCTGTTCCGGGGCCGGCAGGGACAGCTCGCCGCGTTCGATCAGGCGCATGCGCAGTTCCTCGAAATCGCACAGGCCGCAGCCGCTGCAGTCGCCGGAGCGGCAGTCGGGGGTGTAGGCTCCGGCCAGGGCACGGCGGCGCTCGGCGCGGAAAAATTCCTTGGGGATCCCGCAGTCGATATGATCCCAGGGCAGGACCTCCTCCTCGCTCCGCTCCCGCAGGTACCAGGCAGGATCGATGCCGAAGGCCTCGAAGGCCTCCTTCCAGCGGGCAAAGTCGAAGTGGTCCCTCCAGCCGTCGAAGCGGCAGCCGAGATCGACGGCCTTCTCCAGGACGGCTCCGAGACGGCGGTCGCCCCGGGCGAAGACCCCCTCCAGGAAGGAAAGGCTGGCTTCGTGCCACTTGAGGCGCAGCTTCTTTTTCTTCAGCCCGTCGCGAAGGAAAGCCTGCCGCTGAAGGGTCTGCTCGATGGAGAGCTGGGCTTCCCACTGGAAGGGGGTGTGGGCCTTGGGAACGAAGGTGGAGACGGAGGCGTTGACATCCGCTCCCCCCTCGGTCCCCTTGCCGGTATATTTGACCCGGGAGGTCAGTTCGATGATGGCCGCCAGATCGTCTTCGGTTTCCGTGGGCAGGCCCATCATGAAGTAGAGCTTGATCACCCGCCAGCCCAGGGTAAAGGCGGCGCGGGTCGCCTCGAGCAGGTCCTCCTCGGTGATCCCCTTGTTGACCACCTGGCGGAGACGCTCGGTTCCCGCCTCCGGAGCCAGGGTGAAGCCGGTCTTGCGGACTTTCTTGATCTCCTCCATCAGTTCCGGAGTCAGCGAACCGACCCGCAGGCTGGGAAAGGAGATGGCCACCTTCTCCCGGGCGTAGCGTGCCATCAGACCCTTGAGCAGCGGCTCGATGCAGCCGTAATCGCCCGTGGAAAGGGAGAGGAGTGAAACCTCCTCGTATCCCGAACGCTCGAGCGACTCCTCGATGATATCGGAGATGCGCTGCGGCGAGCGCTCGCGGACCGGGCGGTAAATGTAGCCGGCCTGGCAGAAGCGGCAGCCGCGGGTGCACCCCCGGGCGATCTCCACCGAAACCCGGTCGTGAACGGTGTTCATGAAAGGGACGATGGGAGAGGTCGGATAATGGGCGGCGTCGAGGTCGGCCAGGAAACGCCGCCGGACGCGGTCATAACCTTCTTTGAGGGGACGGATCGCGGCCAGGCGCCCATCCTCCTGATAGTCAACGGCAAAGAGGGAAGGCACATAGATACCATCGATGGCGGCCAGGCGCTCGAGAAGGCGCTCCCGGGATTCCCCGGCCGCACGGCCGGCGCGCACCGCCTCGCACAGCTCGACCACCGCTTCCTCTCCGTCGCCGATCACCGCGCAGTCGATGAAATCGGCGAGCGGTTCCGGATTGAAGGCGCAGGGACCGCCGACCACCACCAGGGGAGCGCTCTCATCGCGTTCCCGGCGACGGCGGGGGACCCCGGCCATATCGAGCATGTTGAGAATGTTGCTGTAGGAAAGTTCGTACTGCAGGGTGAAGCCGATAATGTCGAATTCTCCCAGAGGCCGTTCCGACTCCAGGGAGACGAGCGGGGCGCCGCTGGAGCGCAGGTGCTCCTCCATGTCGGGCCAGGGGGCGTAGACGCGCTCGGCGGCGACCCCCTCCAGACCGTTCAGGACATGGTAGAGAATGGCGAAGCCGAGATGGCTCATCCCCACTTCGTAAACATCGGGAAAGGCCAGGGCGAAGTTGATATCGACCTGCGCCGGATCTTTCCGCAGGCTCCCGAGCTCCCCTCCCAGATAGCGGGAAGGGCGGCTGACCCGGGGGAGGACGTCTTCAAGTTTCATGATCAGAGTTTCTTCTTCCGTGAAATCGACTTCTTACAAGAGGAGCAGTCTAGCATGGGCAATGTCCGGAAAACAAGTCCCCCGTGTCCCATCTGCCGCATCCGCTATTCGACCTTGAAAAATATGGAAAAAACCGATGACGCTCATAAAAAAAGGGGCTGCCCCGAATCGGGACAGCCCCTCTGCATGTGATGCGATAAGACCTGTTACAAGCCGGGGATGGTGTTCGGGTGGCAGCCGGCGCAGCCGTTGCTCAGCATGTCGAGCTGGGTGGCATTGAGGGGGCGCACGTAGTCCTCCGGCATATGGACGATATCCGCGCCGGACTTGAAGAACTTGCGGGCGCTGGCGGCGTTCGCCCCGGGATCGACCAGATCGACGAAGTCCATCGTCAAGAGCGACGGGTCCTCAGGCACCGGGATCACCCCCTGCGGGATGATATCCCAGGCGCCGTCCTGGTTCGCATCCCGCACCACGTCGACGGCGGCTCCCGAAGCGAGGGCGATGGCCTTGGCCGTGGCATGGCAATCGGCGCAACCCAGGGTCTGCCCCTTCGGCATGACGGCGTGGGCGAAGTAGGGGCCGATGCCGACGAAGCTCACGCCCTGCTCGTCGTCACCCGGGAAATCGGCGGAGTGGACATCGGCCATCAGCGACTGCATGGAGCCGGGGAAGACCTTGGTTCCGCCATCCGGCATGACCCGATTGACCAGGAAGCGCCAGGACTTGCCGCTTTCGATACTTCCGCCGAAGAAGCCGCTGGCGAACTTCTGGTGGTTGTCCGCCTCGTTGTCGAAATGACAGTTATAGCAGGCGATGGCGCTTTCCATGTGACAGGCCGAGCAGTCCACCGAGCCGGCGTGGATAGAGTGTGCGTCCTGGTGAACGCCGCCGTCTCCGGCGGTCAACTCGGGCACCCCGTGGCAGCTTTGGCAGTCGGCGGTTAAGGCGCCCGCCTCAAACATGGTGGCCTTCCCGGTGCCGTCGCCGTGCATGTCGCTGAACCCATGGCAGGCAGAGCATTCGAAAGCCGCGTGCACGTTGGCCATGCCCAAGGTGTTTTCCTTGGCCTGGCGGCTGTGGCAGCCGTAACAGGTGGCGGCGGCGACCGCCGGGTCGGCGGCCGGATTCCTGGAGCTATGGCAGTCGGTGCAGACCGGGTTGCCGGGCCAGCTGTCGTTAACTACGCCCTCGGCAGGGTCGGCGTCCCAGGGGCCGTTATCCGTCCCATTATGACAGCCGGCGCAGGGCAGGTCGGCATAGGGGACGTCGACGAAGTTTCCGAAGCCCTGCTGCAGGGCGGCCGGCGAGACATCTCCCATACCGTCGGCATACCAGGTCTCCTTCCCCTTGCGGGTGGCATGAAGGCTGGAGGAGAAGAAACCGAGACGGGCCATCTGCTCCGCCGTGAGCGGCTTGACGTATTTGTCGAGCAGATGAATCTCATCCGCTTGCCGCTTGAACGCCACGCGGGCACTCGTGGAGGTGCCGGCCGCATTCAGCGGCGCGGCCGGATCGACCAGGTCTACGAATTCGAAATGGAGAGCCTCAGCGTAGTCGGGCGGGACCGGGATGACGCCCTTGGGCGCCTGCCACTTGGCGCCCATCTCCGCTGCGGGAACGACCTCCCCATCGGCGCCGTTCCACTTGACCACGTCGACCGAGCCCGTATCCACATACTGCTGCAGGGCGGCGCTGGCGTGGCAGTCCTGGCAGGTGATGGCGTTTTTCTTGATGGCGTGGCTGTAGTAGGGGCCGATGCCGACGAAGGTTTTGCCCCCGCCATCATCCTGCCCGTCACCGATCGCAGTCACGTCGGCCATCAGCGACTGCATGCTGCCGGGGAATATTTTGGTGTTGCCCTCCTGGTCGATGACCCGGTTGACCAGGAAGCGCCAGGATTTCTCGCCGGGACCGCCGAATTTCGCGCTGGCGAACTTGGCGTGAAGCACGCTGCCATCGCCGATGGCCTCATTGTCGAAGTGGCAGTTGTAGCAGGTGATGACGCTCTCCATATGGCAGGCCGAGCAGTCGATGGCATCCATGTGGGTGTCGTTATGGTAGTCGTTTGAATTCGCCAGTTCGGTGGATTCGTGGCAGTTCGCACAATTGGCGTCGACGGCGCCGGGAGCGAGCATGCTGTCATACGCGGTTCCGTCGCCGTGCACGTCGCCGGAGGAGTGGCAGTCCATGCAGCCGAGCGCGTCCACCGTCCCGTCGCCGTTGTCGTCCACATCATCGGTGTGGACGTCCGTCATGCCCAGGGCGATCTCGGTCTTCTGCCGACTGTGACAGCCGTAGCAGGTGTCCGGCATCGCCACCGCGTCGCCGGCTTCGGCCTGATGACAGTCGAGGCAGTTCGCTCCGTCGTAGCTCTTGCCGGCATCCTCCCAGGCCGCCTTGTTGTGGCAACCGGCACAGGGCAGGTCGGCGTAGGCGATGTCGACGACCGAGCCGAAGCCGGTCTCATCGTTGTACCAGGTGTCCTTTCCGGCGCGGGTGCTGTGCAGGCTGGTGGCGAAGTTCTGTTCCACCGCCGGTTCCGCCGAAGCCGGGGTATGGTCGTTGTCGCTGTCGCTGCTGCAACCGGGCAGCAGCACCGCCACGGCGAGCAGGAGCAGCGGCAGCCATCTCCATCGTAGTTCTTTTTGCATGACGAGCCTCCTTGAGCTGGTCCGGTGCCGGAGCGGCGCCGGAAAATTATTAACAATTAATCATTTATAATGCTAAGATCAAAACGAATTGTTTTTATGCCCTGATAAGAGATCCTTATACCGACCGTCCGGACGGAGGCGTCCATGGAAACCCGCTATCTGAAGACTCTGGTCGTTGCCGCGGAGACCGGCAACTTCTCTCGGACCGCCGAGATCCTGAACCTGACCCAGTCGGCCGTCTCTCAGCGGATCAAGTTTCTGGAGGAGCATTTCAGCCAGCAGCTCTTCGACCGCTCGGGCAGCCGGCTGGTTCTCACCACTATTGGCTCCCGGATCATCGACAAGGCCCGGGCCATCCTCGTCCGGGAGCAGGAACTGCTCGATGAGCTGCAACGCTTTGCCGGCGGCAAGCGCCTGTCGATTTGCTGCACCCCGACCTTCGGCACCGCCTTTCTCCCTCAGGTCCTGAACCGATTTCTGCTGCAGAACGCCGATCTGGCCGACCTCAAGTGCATCTTCGCCCAGCCGGACCAGGCGATCAAAGGGCTGCGAGAAGGGGATTTCGATCTGACGATCATCGAGCATTGCCAGAGCTGGGAACTGGAGGGATTGTTCCTCAAGTCCCTGCCCGAGGACCAGTTGATCTTCATCAGCGCTCCGCAACTGGACCTTGGCGGGGAGACGGTCCGGCTGCCCGAACTGCAGCAACAGCGGCTCTACGTCCGGCGCGACGGCTGCAGCTCAAAGCGGCTGCTCGTGCAGAATCTGGAGGATGTCGGCAGTTCCCTGGCCGCGTTTCGCAGCGTGGTCATCTCCGATGACCTGCGCCTGACGGTCGAGAGCGTCCAGTCCGGCAGCGGCATCTCCTTCATATCCCGCAGCCTGGTGGGCGACCAGCTCGCGGCCGGGACCCTGCGGGCCCATCGGGTCCCCGAATTCCGCCAGGTCCGCTGCCGCAGCGTGTTTCTGCAGGAGCACCGGACGGTCGAACCGCTGCTCCGGATTTTTCTCGACTGCATCGAGGGGGTGTGCGGAACCGGCAGTTGCCCGGTCGCTCCCGCCGCCGCGGTGGCGGTTTAATCGCAAAAAAAACCGCGCCGGTTTTTAGCCGTACGGTTTTTTGTTGCATGGGTGGACGCCCTGGGGTATTTAGCCAGGTGAATTTACTTAAATTCAAATAAAAATAAAGGTGGTGGTCAGTCGATGGAAAAGCTTTTCAAGGGAGTTCTGGAATTCCAGCGAGAGGATTTCGAGGGGCACAGGGAGCTCTTCAAGGAACTCGGCAGACGCCAGAAGCCGCATACGCTGTTCATCGGCTGCGCGGACTCCAGGGTCGTGCCGAACCTCATCACCCGGACCCATCCCGGAGAACTCTTCACCGTCCGCAACATTGCCAACATCGTCCCACCCTATCGGGTAACCGATGAATTCGTCGCTACGACCTCCTCGGTCGAATACGCCGTCCAGGTGCTGAATGTCGACAGCATCCTGGTCTGCGGACATTCCAATTGCGGCGGCTGCGCCGCCATGAACATGAGCCACGATTCCCTCGATCATATTCCTCATGTGCGCAAGTGGCTGGAAGTCTCAAAAGAGGTCAAAGGCCGGGTTAACCGACTGATGACGGGAGATTCGCCGGAAGAGCGGGAGTGGTTGACCGAACAGGTCAACATCCTGGTGCAGATGAAAAACCTTCTGACCTACCCCTATGTCAAGGAGAAATACGATCGCGGCGAACTCAATATTTACGGCTGGTATTACATTATCGAAACGGGGGAGATCTATAATTTCAACGACGAAAAGGCCGCTTTCGAGCTGGTTTCGTGACTTCCCGACCTTCCTGCGCATGACCTGAATACTCCCTCCTGCACCGCCGCTCGAAGCGTCCATACCAATAATAGTAATTTATACCTTGACCTGAAATAAAAAGGTGGTAGCATTCCAGGCATCACAGGGAAGAACCTGCCCCCCGCCTGAAGGAGTGCGCCATGGAAGACTTCTGGAAGCTTAAAAAAATAGGCTATCGCCTGAACGACATGACGGACCGGGCGGAGTACGACCACATGTTGAAACGTTTTCGGGACGAGGAAAAGAACGAAAACCTGAAGAATCTCCTTTACGGCCAGCAAACGCTGAGCAAAAAAGACGAAAAGAAAGAGGGCGACTAAAGGCGGCCCGCAGGCTTCTGAGAGATCCGTGGCGGCCACCGCCGGCCTGCTTTCCGACGGCAAACCCTTCCCCGTTAAATCGTCTTGCCTGAGATCATCCATCTGTGCTAAATTCATCCCGTTTTTCATTTCCTGTGAGCACCATCTGGTGCGTTGGAGTCGATGGATGGCCATGGATATCGAGATCTTGCCGCTTGCGGAAAAGAAGTCCCGCATCGAGAACGAGTCGGAGCTGGTTTTCGGCAAACAGTTCACCGACCGGATGTTTGTCATGGAATACGACGCCGGCAGAGGATGGCATTCGGCCCGCATCCAGCCCTACGCCCCCTTCTCCCTCGATCCCGCCGCTTTGGTGCTTCACTATGCGCAGGAAATCTTCGAAGGTCTAAAGGCCTTTCGCCGCCGGGACGAATCGATCGCCCTTTTCCGCCCCGAAGAGAACATCAAGCGCTTCAACCGCAGCGCCCGCCGCATGTGCATGCCCGAAGTCGACGAGGCGTTCTTCCTCCGCGCGCTCAAGGAGCTGATTCGCCTGGAGGCCGACTGGGTTCCCCGCTCGGAAGGGACCAGCCTCTATATCCGCCCCACGATGATCGCCACCGAGCCGGTGCTGGGGGTCAAACCCTCCAGCCGATATCTCTGCTATATCATCCTCTCTCCGGTGGGGGCATACTACAAGGGCGGCCTCAGCCCGGTGAAAATCTGGGTATCCGACGAGTACGTCCGCGTCTCGCCGGGAGGAACCGGCGAGGCCAAGACCGGCGGCAATTACGCCGCCAGCCTCTATGCCTCCACCGTGGCCTCCCGCCACGGGTGCGACCAGGTGCTCTGGCTCGACGCGGTTCACCGCCGATACGTCGAGGAGGTCGGAAGCATGAACATCTGCTTCGTCCTCGACGGCAAGATCATCACTTCTCCCCTCAAAGGGACGATCCTGGACGGGATCACCCGGCGCTCGATTCTGGCCCTGGCCGGGGAAATGGGCTACGAGATCGAGGAGCGGGCTCTCGCCATCGACGAGATCTTCGAGGGCGCCGAAAGCGGCCGCCTCGAGGAGGCCTTCGGCACCGGCACCGCCGTGGTCGTTTCACCGGTGGGCCAGTTCACCTACCGGGACCGCACCGTCTCCCTGGGAGACGGCCGCCCGGGCCCCCTGACCCTCAGGCTGTACGAGACGCTGACCGGCATCCAGTACGGACGCATCCCTGACCCTCACGGGTGGGTCGAGCCGATCTAAAAAACAGGTCAAAGGTTAAAGCTCCAAGGTTAAAGGAAAAGCACCCCTGCCCAAACTTTGGGCAGGTTTTTTCTTATCCGCTTTCCCTCTCCCCCTAAATCCTCGAATTCATATCCTTGTCCTCCATGGCACGCTCCTTGCCATTCTTTCCTTGAAGAATGCCAACGATGTCAAGGAGGTACAATGATGTACGGCGCTAGACTCATCCCGCTTTCGGCGGGAGCCCTGCTGCTCCCTTCACTGACCTTTGCCGCCGAAGGTCTCGATACGGGCGATACCGCCTGGATGCTGGTATCCTCGGCCCTCGTCCTGCTCATGATCCCCGGTCTCGCCCTCTTTTACGGAGGCATGGTCCGGTCCAAGAACGTCCTTTCGACGACGATGCACTCCTTCGCCGCCCTGGCGATCATCGGCGTGCAGTGGATCGTCATCGGCTACTCTCTCGCCTTCGGCGGCGAGGGGGCGTTCATCGGCGGTCTGAACAATATCTTTCTTCGCGGAATCGGTCCGGACAGCCTCACCGGCACCATCCCCACCTATGTCTTCGTCATGTTCCAGGGGATGTTCGCCATCATCACTCCCGCCCTGATCTCCGGCGCGGTGGCCGAGCGGATGAAGTTCTCCACCTGGTGCGTCTTTATTCTGCTCTGGGCCACCCTGGTCTACGATCCCATCTGCCACTGGGTCTGGGGGGACGGCGGCTGGCTGCTCGAAGCCGGGGCTCTCGACTTCGCCGGCGGCACCGTGGTGCACTTCTCCTCCGGCATCAGCGCCCTGGCGCTGGCGCTGGTTCTCGGACGCCGCAGAGGGTATCCCATGGAACGGATGATGCCGCACAACCTCCCCATGACCCTGCTGGGGGCGGGCCTGCTGTGGTTCGGCTGGTTCGGGTTCAACGCCGGCAGCGCCCTCGGCTCAGGAACCGGCGCCGCCCTGGCCTTCACCACCACCCAGACGGCCGCGGCCGCCGGCGCCCTCTCCTGGATGGCGGCCGAATGGCTGCACGCCGGCAAGCCGAGCGCCCTGGGAGCCGCTTCCGGGGTGGTGGCGGGACTGGTGGTCATCACCCCCGCCGCTGGATTCGTTCTTCCGGGCTGGGCGCTCCTCATGGGCCTGACGGCGGGATTCGTCTGCTATGGCGGCGTATTGCTCAAGCACAAGATGGGATACGATGACTCTCTGGACGCCTTCGGAGTGCACGGCGTGGGCGGCGCCTGGGGGGCCATCGCCACCGGCCTCTTCGCCACGGTCGGCGCCGGCGGCCTCATTGCGGGCAATCCTCTCCAGCTCTGGACCCAGCTTCTCGGACTGATCGCCGCGGGAGCCTATGCCGTGATCGTCACCCTGCTCATCATCTTTGCGCTCAAGGCCGTCATGGGACTGCGCGTCGACGAGGAGGATGAAGTCAGGGGACTGGACCAGACGGCCCACTCCGAAACGGGGTACACCTTTTAGAGTGCGCGAACATGACGGCATTGGGGCGGCGTCCCTTCCCGGAGCGCCGCCCTTGCTGTTTGTGTAGTCTGAGCACTCTGGTTGAGCAGTATACGTAAAAAAACCCCGACCGCCCTCCCCTCAGGGGTGCGAGACCGCCCCGGCTTCGATAAAAAACCATCTTTTTAATTGCCCATGATTTCGGGGAACTACAGAACATTTCTATTGTTTCTCTCGCTAACCCGTCGTTGACGGCACCGGGTTTGCATACAAGATATTGTTCTCACCCTGAAAACATCCTGAACGAGAGTATCGAATACATCTACTTACTGTTCGGAGGTCATGCCGATGTGCCGCATTGGAGCCATCAAGAGCCTAAATTATGTTCACCCGAGTCAGGCCCTGCTGCTCATGCAGTCCCAGCAGAAGGGGCACGACAACTCGGGTTTTGCCATGGTCATGCACGATCTGGGCGGAATCTTCGAAGCCTACAAGCATCTTCCCACGCTGTCGCTGGCCTGCACCGATGAAGGAGTGCGGATCGCCGAGGACATGCTGCACGCCGCCGGTTTTCAGCGGGTCATGCAGTGGGTCCCGGAGACGAACCACCTCCCCGGCCTCGACATCATTGCCATGCCCAACTACGTCTTCCAGACCTACGACTACCCCAAGCACTACAAGAAGGCCGAGCAGAAGGAGAAGGAGGACCTCCTGCTCGACATGCGCCTGAAGCTGCGCCGGGCCCTGGAAAAGGACGAGATGGGTTTTGTCTATTCCTTCTGGCCCGACGTGGTCACCCTCAAGGAGATCGGCGACCCGCGGGACATCGGCACCTATTTCAATCTCTGGGAGCCGGACAACAAGTTCACCGCCCGGGTGATCACCGCCCAGTGCCGGCAGAACACCAACTACGACATCGTCCGCTACGCCGCCCATCCTTTCTTCCTGCAGGGATACACGGCGCTGGCCAACGGCGAGAACACCTTCTACCTGAAGAACGTGGAGTTCCAGCGCAAGCTGCACCGTGGCTATATCGGCTTCGAGTCCGATTCCCAGTGCTTCCTCTACTCGCTGCACTACGTGCACCGCGAGCTCGGCTGGCCCCTGTCCTACTTCAAGCAGGTGATCACCCCCCTGGCCTTCGAGCAGATCGAGCAGCGCGAGGACAAGGAGCAGCTTCTGGCCATCCGCCAGTCGCTGACCCACCTGGAGATCAACGGCCCCAACACCATCATCGGCGTGCTCCCCGACAACACCCTTTTCACCTGCTGCGACGCCAAGAAGCTGCGCCCCGTGGTGGTGGGCCGCTCGGAAGACACGGTGGTCATCTCCTCGGAGGTGTGCGGCATCAATGAAATCCTCCCCGACCGCGACTGGGAGACGGACATCTATCCCCACGAGCGCGAGACGGTGGTGATCGATAACAGCCTGGAGGTGCAGAGATGGAAACAATGAAGGTCCAGGATGTGACTCCCAACGATCTTCCCTGGAAGATCCGCTATGACGCCAGCCGCTGCACCCTGTGCGGCTCCTGCGTGGCGGCCTGCTCCTTTCGGGCCATCGAGCCCAAGGTCGAGCGCCGGCGCATGGTCTTCTCCGAAGGGGAGTTCCCCGAGCCGAAGACCCGCTTTTCGGCCGTGCCGGTGATCCGGCAGACCCATTCGATCAAGAACTACTGCCGCGGTTGCGGCATCTGCGAGAAGGTCTGCCCAAACGACGCCATCGGACCCCTGCGCAACCCCGACACCCGCCACCCGATCGTCACCCGCTGCCTGGCGGGCGACTCGATCAAGCGCGGCGGGCGGAAGAACCTCGAAGCCAGCACCCGCACCCTGGACAAGATCCGGGTCGGGCGCATCTCGCAGATGACCGACCCGAGCCTGGACGCCCAGCGCCACACCTTCGACCTGCTGGCGCCCTTCGGCCGCATCATGCCGCCGGGGAAGCTCCCCTTCACGGTCGGCGCCGACGGCAAGCTCGAGACCTCTTCCCAGGCGCCGCCGGTCCACTGGATCTACCCGGTGATCATCGGCGACATGTCCATCGGGGCGCTGTCCTGGCGCATGTGGGAAGCGGTCGCCATGGCCGTGGCCTACCTCAACGAGGAGTGCGGCCTGCCGGTGCGCATGTGCTCCGGCGAGGGGGGCGTGCCGGTGCGCCTGCTCAAGAGCCGCTACCTCAAGTACATGATCCTGCAGATCGCCTCCGGCCACTTCGGCTGGAACCGCATCGCCAAGGCGATGCCCCACATGATCGAAGACCCGGCCGGCGTGCTGATCAAGATCGGACAGGGGGCCAAGCCCGGCGACGGGGGCCTGCTCATGGCCCAGAAGGTGGCCGAGCACATCCAGGCGATCCGCGGCGTCCCCAAGGCGGATCTGCTGTCCCCCCCCAACCACCAGGGGCTTTATTCGATCGAGGAGAGCGTGCAGAAGATGTTCCTCTCCTTCAACGCCGCCTTCAAGTTCCGCGTGCCGGTGGCGATCAAGGTGGCGGCGAGCGCCACCAGCGTGTCGGTCTTCAACAACCTGGTGCGCGACCCCTACAACATCGTCGGCGGCTTCTTCCTCGACGGCATCGACGGCGGCACCGGGGCGGCCCACGAGGTCTCCCTCGACCACACCGGCCATCCGATCGTCAGCAAGTTGCGCGACTGCTACCTGGCCGCCGTCACCCAGGGGCGCCAGGGGCAGATCCCCCTGTGGGCCGCCGGCGGACTCGGCAAGACCGGCGACCTTGCCGCCGACGCCTTCAAGATGATCGCCCTCGGGGCG